>DAOWJL010000053.1 GCA_030640385.1 Dehalococcoidia bacterium
GAAGTCCATAATCCACTTCATCTCAACATTACGCGGGTCTATGTTGAGCCGTTTAAGATTTCTCTTTGCCAGGAATTCATCGGTATTTATAAACTCGTGTTGAAGGCGTGAGGTCAGTGCCACCATAGCCAGGTTATGGGCATTTGTTACATTATCTATATCACCTGTAAGCCCCAGAGAGAAAGGGGCCAGCGGGATACACTGAGAAAGACCACCGCCGGCGGCACTGCCCTTTATATTGAAAGTAGGCCCACCGGAAGGCTGGCGGATAGCGCCGGATACATTTTTACCTCTCTTTGCCAATCCGGGAACAATGCCCATAGCAGTGGTGCTTTTACCTTCTCCCAGGGGCGTAGGAGTGATAGCGGTAACATCGATGTATCTGGCATTAGGTCTGTCCTTCAACCGCTCAACAATGGCGGCAAAATCTACCTTACCAAGGTAGTGCCCATAAGGTAGAAGCTCTTCTTTTCTGATACCCCATTCATCAGCCAGTTTCAGAACAGGTTTCATATGCTTTTCGGCTTCTTCGGCAATCTGCCAGTCCTTCAGCTTGGTTGCGTCCAGTGATGTGATATCAAACTTTGTCATACTATCTTGTCTCCTTTTTATTCTTTTTAATGAGATTTTTATAGATTTCCCTGGCTGCGGCAGTTATTCTATCGCTGGCATTAAGCAGGGGCAGGTTATTTATTTCAGCCTGCACAATAGCTGCGTCATAGGAGATAAAGCCAAGGAAATCAAATCCCTTAAGGCTGGATGTCAAGAAATCCTTCTCCGATTGATTATTTATTTTATTACCGACCAGGGCAATATTGGTAAGACCGATGTCCTTTGCCAGTTTTTCTATCCTGTAGGTTGTTTCAATGCTGCCCCTGCCGGGTTCTACAACAACGATTAGTTTATCTACAGCCTTTGCTGTCCCGCGCCCTAAGTGTTCAATGCCGGCTGCCATATCAAGAATGACCACCTCGTCTCTTGCTATAAGCAGATGAGCCAGCAGGGCAGCCAGCAGGGCATTTTCGGGGCAATAGCAACCGCTGCCACCCCGTTTAACCTGTCCCATAACCAGAAGTCTTATATTACCATGCCTTACCGAGTACTTTTCTGGTATATCGTCAACCCTGGGATTAATTCTAAAGTAGGACCCGGATTTGCCAGCCCCGGTTTCTGTGCGTTCAGCAATAAGTTCCTTCATCTCTGATATAGGGGTTATATTAACAGCATCAGGGAAACCAAGTGAAGCCGCCAGATTGGCATCGGGGTCGGCATCTATAGCTATGACAGAATAACCTGAATCAGAAAAAATCCCGGCAAGGAGGGATACCAGTAGCGTCTTGCCAACACCGCCTTTACCGCTAACAGCAATCTTCATAAAAATCCTTATTTCTATAATATTAACTGATTCTTAAAGAGTAGAAAGACATAGCGTAAAACTACTTTTGGTTACTAGTTGATGGTATATGATGTGATACAGAAAACAATGAATGATATATCATTAGCATAAAGTAGTAAGTATAAGGTAATAGCGATTACCCGGTCAAGTATGTGAGTTGCTTAAGATTCTAACTACACTACACAAATAAATAGTAATATTCTTTTTTAAAGAGAGGCACTTATTAAATCACAAAAGATAGCCTGCAGAAATGGAGGTAAAATAGAAATAAAAAACTATCCCGGACAATCGTTTATATGATTGGCTTCATTTGAAGATTATAGCCGTGTAAGCTATAATCAGCTTTATATATTATACCTTAGGGAGATAGACTTTTTGATTAGAAGCCATAGCTGCGGTCAGCTGAATAAAGACAATAAAGGACAGAGAGTAACCCTGGCCGGTTGGGTTGAGCGCCGACGCGACCATGGCGGGCTGATATTTATTGACCTGCGGGACAGAGAAGGCTTGGTGCAGATAGTATTTAACCCGGAGAAATCAAAACAGTGTCATGGTATTGCAAGCCGGCTGCGAAACGAGTATGTTATCCGCATCGGCGGCGAGGTAGCCCTTCGTCCACCGGGAACTGAGAATACCAGATTAGCCAGTGGTGATATTGAGATTATCGCCGATAGCATTGATATATTAAACGAGTCTAAGACACCGCCTTTCTATATAAATGAAGATGTAGAAGTAGATGAAAACCTGCGCCTGAAATACCGCTACCTTGACCTCAGGCGGCCTCATATGAAGGAAAACCTTATTTTAAGACACCGCGTTATAAAATTTATGCGAGATTTCCTGAATGACAGGGGTTTTATTGATGTAGAGACACCGATACTCACAAAGAGCACGCCGGAAGGTGCCCGTGATTACCTGGTGCCCAGTCGCGTTTACCCCGGTAAATTCTATGCATTGCCCCAGTCCCCACAGCAATTGAAGCAGCTATTAATGGTAGCCGGTGTAGAGAAATACTACCAGATAGCCAAATGCTTCCGTGATGAAGATACCCGCGCCGACCGACAGCCGGAGTTTACCCAGCTTGATATTGAGATGAGTTTTATTGAAGAAGAAGACATAATAAACCTGCTTGAAGAGCTGTTTACCAGCCTTGTAGGGGCTATGAAACCGGAAATTAAACTGATGAAGCCCTTTGCCCGTCTGGATTACGCCGAGGCAATGGAACTTTACGGCACAGACAAACCCGACTTGCGCTTCAGAATGGAAATAAGGGATGTATCGGAAATAGCCGGGCAAACTGAATTCACCATATTCAAAAACGTTATAAATGATGGCGGCAGAGTTAAAGGTATATGTGTCCCCGGCTGTGCCGGCTATTCTCGCCACCAGCTGAACGAAATAAACGAGATGGCAAAGAACGCGGGCGCCCAGGGGCTGGTAACCATATCGCTTGATAGTTCGGCGGATAGCCTTGATGAACTGACTATTGAAGAAATTAAATCGGTGGTTGCCAAACACCTTACAATAGAACAGATCAGAGAAATGGCTGCAAGGCTGGGTGCAAGTGCCGGCGACCTCCTGCTTATTGTTGCCGGCGATAACAATTTGGTCGGCACAGTGCTGGGGAAACTACGTCTTGAAATGGGCTACCGCTTAAAACTGGCTGACCAAAAAACGTATGCCTTTACCTTTATTGAGAACTTCCCACTGGTGGAATGGAACAAAGAAGCCGGTTGCTGGCAACCTATGCATCACCCGTTTACCGCACCCAGGGACGAAGATATACCGCTGCTGGATACCGCACCGGAAAAGGCTTTTGGCAGGCATTACGATATGGTTTTAAACGGTTATGAAATAGCCGGCGGCAGCATCAGAATTCATAAAAGTGACCTTCAGCGAAAGGTGTTCCGCCTGATGGGCTACAGTGATAATGATGTAGAGCAGCTCTTCGGGCATCTGCTGGAGGCTTTTAATTACGGCGCTCCGCCGCATGGCGGAGTAGCCGCCGGCATTGACCGCATTCTAATGCTTATGGCAGGAGAGGAAACCATACGGGAAGTAATACCATTCCCTAAGAATCAGAACGCTGTTGACGTGTTATTCGATGCCCCATCACCTGTTTCGGAAGAACAGCTCGCCGAATTACACCTGTA
>DAOWJL010000028.1 GCA_030640385.1 Dehalococcoidia bacterium
CAGTGTACCTGCAATTATGGCTGCCAGGACAATAGAGAATCCAAGGGACAGGCTGGTAACCATACTGGTAACTCCTTTGATATCCTGCGGCGCCCGAATGCCCATCTATGTCCTTCTCACCGGCGCTTTCTTCACCGCCTACCAGGGTTTGGTAATTTTCTCTTTGTATCTCATGGGCATATTGCTTGCCATTCTCTTCGCCTGGTTTTTCCGCAAGAAACTTATCAAAGGTGAAAGCGGCCACTTTGTTATGGAGCTTCCCGCTTACCACCTCCCGACAATTACTGCTGCTGTTAGCTTTACCTGGCAACAGGTCAAGGCTTTCCTGGTACGTGCAGGGACAATTATATTCCTGGCGGTCATATTATTCTGGTTGCTTGATTATATAGGCGCTATGGAGCCGATAGGCAGAGCCATCGCCCCCATATTCAGCCCGGCCGGTTTCGGTCAGTGGCAGCCTTCCTCAGCTCTTATCTTCGGCATCCTTAGTAAAGAAGTTGTAGTCGGCAGCTTTGGTACCCTGTTTGCTGTTGGTGAAGGGGCTCTGGGCGAAACCATCGCCGCCCAGCTCGGCTGGACACCCCTGGTCGCCTTTGCCTTTATGACAATGTGCCTGATATATATTCCCTGCGCCGCCACCATCGCCACCATTAAAAGAGAAACCGGCTCGTGGAAGTGGACAGGTTTCGTCATCGGTTATACACTTTTGCTTGCCTGGACGTTAGCCGTGCTTATATACCAAATCGGCAGCCTGTTTATACCGTAGTGTATTTGAGTTATTATGAGTTATAATCAAACCTCTATACACAATAACAAATAAGGAGGTACTTTATGTCAAGGACTGACGGGAACCTCAAAATAGCTTTCGCCAACGAGAGCCAGACAAATATTGAATACCTGGCATACGCCCATAAAGCGATGGACGATGGCTTGATGGAAATCGCCCAGCTCTTTCGCGAAGCGGCTGGAGCGGAGATTGTCCATGCCCTGAGCCATCTGCAGGCTATGGGTGTTGTCCGGACGACGAAGGAGAACCTTGAGGAAGCGTCTGAAGGAGAGGACCTCGAGATTTCATCTATGTACCCCAAGTTCATTGAGGAAGCCATAAGCGAGGGCAGAGAAGAAGCGGTAAAATCTTTCACCATAGCCTTCGAAAGGGAGAAACACCACCGGGCTATGTTCCGCCAGGCTTTACGCCAGTTAAAATAGTTCTCTTTACCCCTTCGGCTACATACCCAGCTTATCGCGGATATTTATAAAAGCAAGCAGGTTCTCACGGCTTATCATACCGATAATACTGCCGCCCTCAACCACCGGTAACTGACCTATTTCTTCTTCTGTCAGCACCTTCAATACACGAGCCATATCTTCATCCGGGCGCACCTGCCTTAGTTTTTCCAACGGCACCATAATTTCAATTATCTTCTTTGAAGCCCATTCTGTACTTGGAATCGCTTTTACCTCTTTCAATGTTATCAATCCCTTAACATGATCACCGTCAGCTACGACGAAACACTGGTTTCCGGTCGGTAGTATATGCTCATTGACAAGCTCATTAAGTGTGATGTTCTGTTGTATTGTAATGCAATCTCTTGTCATCGCCTCGCTTACGGCATGGCCCTGAAGCATTTGCTGCAGTGTCAGCTGGCGATAGCTGCCCACCGCCGCATTACCCAAAAACCAGCCGATAAATGCCAGCCACAATCCGTTGAACCACCACTCCGGCCCCTGGAAAATGAGCCATATGCCGCCAAAAATAAAGAAAAAACTAATGCCCCGCCCGGCATTTGATGCCCATCTGGTAGCACGACGCAGGTTGCCGCTTCGCCACCATAGTATGGCACGCAGTACACGTCCTCCGTCCAGGGGAAAACCGGGTAAAAGATTAAAAGCGCCAAGCATAAGGTTTATCAGGCCAAGCCAGAAGGATACAGCGACAATGTATTCAAAAGATGCCGGTATCAGGTAAAAGATTGCCCAGAATATGCCGCCCAGCAGTATACTTGTCAGCGGCCCGGCAATGGCGATTTTCAACTCTATTTTCGGATTTGACGGTTCTTCGGCTATCTCGGATACGCCACCGAAAATGAAGAGGGTAATGGATTTAACCGGAATCCCCGATGCTATAGCAACGACACTATGCATAAGCTCGTGTAGCAATACCGAGCCAAAGAACAGCAGGCTGGTTATAACACCGGTAATAATAGAAGCTGATAGACTCCACTCCTGGTAAACATCTGGGAAATAACTGGTAGCCAGCGCCCAGGTAACCAGAGCGAAGATGAAAAACCAGGAGAAATGTAGCCTCAACGGGATACCGAATAACCTGCCAATGGGTATAGCGCTTTTTAACAACTGCACTCCCTTCAGACCTGAGAACTACTATATTTATATATTATCTTGAGTTTAGTGCCTCTTGTTCCACCTGTCAAACCAGAGTTAAGTTATATTTATTCTGTATAAACGTTCACTTTTCCCTTGCCACCCTCGATATCAACTTCAATGTCAATACCTTTATTATAATAATTAAATAATTATCACCTATGCCAATTGGGATAGAAGAAAAAGGGGAGAGATCGTTCAGGAGTTTTTGATTATGTTTAAGTGCCCTATCTGTTAGCCAAAGAATGGTTTCTGCTTAATCTACACGTTGTAACGACTCGGCGCTTTTGACCATCTCATTGGATGTTATCCATTCGGTAGAATAGAATAAAGCCAGCATCATCACGCCAACCGTCTCATCCTGAGATAGCTCAAAATCGAAAAACAGGGAAATGAACATATCGTAGTCCCAGCTGGGGGTATATGTGGCTAAGACTTCGGGGTCGGGATTATTCAGCTTCTGTAGGCTCTCGGCAGACCAACTCCCGTGTACCAGGTAAGCAGCCTTTCCGTTCACCTTTACTTCGGAAACTGCGTCATCGGGGCGACGCCATTCAATCCCCAGTCTTTCAAGCAAAAAATCGTCGCTAACTGATGAGGAAAAGCTCCGGGGGTATTGGATAATAATCTGATGGGAAGCATAGTTTTCATATATCCCGTAAAAAAGGATGGCGCAGGGTTCTCCCAATGGCATAACAACTTGGCCATCTGGCTGTATAGTCCCCGTCCCAAGGTTGAGAACATCATATTGGTCAAACTCGAATCCCTCCGGCATGGAAGCTGGGGCAAGGCTATAACCTAGCGCCTCAGTTACATCATCCAGGTTGGGAATAGTTACCGCCACCAGCGCTGG
>DAOWJL010000029.1 GCA_030640385.1 Dehalococcoidia bacterium
CTCAAGTTGACGCACTATTTCGGTAGCCACCGGAGCATTTATTGTGGAAACGCCGCCGACGGGGAGCAAAAGCACATCGACGTTGCCCAGTTCCTCTACCTGCTCATCGGTTAGAACGTGCCCAAGGTCACCGAGGTGGCAGATTGATAATTCATCCATCTCTATGGTATAGACCGTATTTTTGCCTTTTTTAACGCCCCTTTCGTTATCATGAAAGGTAGATACGCCTATGATCAGCGTATTGCTTATTTCATACTCACCGGGACCGGTGAGTACTTTAGGATTGCCGTTGATACCCTGAGCGAAGGAATGGCCCGGGTGCTGGTGGCTTACCGTTACAATATCTGCCGTCTGTTTGGCTAATGCATAGCCCAGGTCAGGTGAGTAAGGATCGGTAATAAGCGTAGCCTGTTTGCCTCTGAGTTTAAAGCAGGAATGACCTGTCCAGGTAATCTCCATTTAGGCTAAATTGTAGCACGAGTGCCTCTGACGGGTCAATTTTAACTTATAGGTCATTATATAATACTACCCATTGTGGTATTATATTTCTACGATGCGTTATGCTCTGCTGGCCGATATCCATGCCAATTTGCCTGCTCTTAATGCTGTTCTGGACGATATCAAGCACCGGGGAGGAGTGGAGGAGTTATGGTGCCTGGGCGATATAGTCGGCTATGGTCCCAATCCAAGCCAGTGTATCGACCTGTTACGCCAGCATAAGCATATCTGTGTTGCCGGCAATCATGACCTGGGCGCCATTGGCAAACTGAATTTTTCCGATTTCAATCCGGATGCTGCCTATGCCTGCCGCTGGACGGCACAGCAGCTCAGCCCAGAGGATATTGAATACCTTGAAAGTCTGCCGTTTGTCCTTGAGAAGGATGATTTCACGCTGGTACATGGCAGCCCGAGGGAACCCATCTGGGAATACCTCATATCAAAGGGTAGTGCCCGGGAGAACTTTTCTTATTTAAAAACCCGCTTTTGCCTGGTGGGGCATTCCCATATGCCTTTAATATTCAAGCAGGCGGAAGATGGTAGCTGCTCCTTTATACCGCTATCGGTCAGCATCGGGCAGGTTCTGGGTAAAAGCCGTATGATTGTTAATCCCGGCGGAGTCGGGCAACCACGTGATGGTGATCCCAGAGCCAGCTATGCCATATACGATAGCGATTCGGGCGTTGTAAGGCTATACCGGGTTGAATATGATATAGGCGCCACGCAGGTAGAGATGACAAAAAAGAATCTGCCGGTGAGGCTGATAGTCCGCCTGGAGCACGGCTTATGACCGCTAATAAAGAATACAGAAAAGATGACCATAAAACATTGCTTGCCCGAACGAAAGGGGTGCTGCGACGCTTTAACCTATCAACGAGAAAAAGCCTGGGGCAGCACTTTCTTATTGACCGGGAGATACTAGAAAAAGTGGCTTCAGCCGCTGAGCTTACCACCAATGATATAGTTATAGAGGTAGGGCCCGGGCTGGGTGTATTAACGAAGGAACTGGCAAAGCGGGCGGGCCTGGTAATAGCCGTCGAGCTGGATGACAGGCTGGCTGCCATTCTGAAGCAGGATCTGGCTGCGGCTAAAAATGTGGCTGTTATAAATGAAGATATACTCAGGGTTGATCCGGCGGCTCTGATCAAAAGACAGAAGTTGAGCTTCCCAGCCTTAGAAGACAAACCTGCCGGCTACAAGGTGGTGGCTAACCTGCCTTACTATATTACCTCGGCCGTCCTGCGCTATTTTCTTGAGGCTTCACTAAAACCCCGCCTGATGGTGGTTATGGTGCAAAAGGAAGTGGCTGAAGCTATTGTGGCTAAACCGGGCAGTATGAGCCTGTTGAGCGTTGGTGTCCAGTTTTATGGCGAGCCGGAGATAGTAAGCTATGTACCCGCCGATAGCTTTTATCCGGCACCGAAGGTTGATTCGGCAATCCTGACGATAAATATATATCCCCAGCCACCAGTAGTGGTTGATGATATTGATGACTTTTTCGGATTGGTGCGGGCTGGCTTTTGCGCACCACGCAAGCAGCTGGTAAACACTCTGGCTCAAGGATTGGGATTGTCTAAACCTGAGGTGCTTTCTTTGCTGGACAGGGCAAATATAATATATAAACGAAGGGCAGAAACGCTGTCTATAGAGGAATGGCAACGGTTATGGCAGATATTCAGGGGGAAACAATATGCTGACGGTTCTGGCGCCGGCTAAAATAAATCTAACTCTTGAAGCACTGGCTAAACGCCCTGATGGTTTCCGCGAAGTCCGCAGCGTTATCCAGACGATAAAACTCTATGACCGCTTCAGCTTCAAGCCAGGTAAAAAAATAGTCATTAAATGCGATGATACCGGCTGGCTTGCCGGGGAGAGCCTGGTCTCAAGGGCAGCCGGTTTGCTTAAAGAAACCTCAGGGTATGCCGAAGGGGCAACTATAGAGCTGTCAAAGAAAATCCCGCTGCTTTCGGGTCTGGGCGGTGATTCAAGCGATGCCGCCGCAGTCCTGCTTGGGCTGAATAAACTCTGGGGATTAGCCCTTGCACCGGGGGAGCTGGCCCGCTTAGCCTCTCAACTGGGTTCGGATGTCCCCTTTTTCTTCTTCGGCGGTACTGCCCTGTTGCAGGGCAGGGGGGAAATAGTAAGCCCGCTACCTCCTTTGCCCCATATGTGGGTTGTTTTGTTAATTCCGCCGATACCTTGCCCTAAAGGTAAAACGGGGCGGTTATATGCCAGTCTCGATAGAACCCACTATACCGACGGGCAGAAGACAGAGAAGCTGGTGTTATTGTTGACGAAGGGAGGGGATGTAGCGCCAGATAACCTGTTCAACGTCTTTGAAAGTGTTGCCTTCAATAGTTTTGAAGGGCTTGATGACTACCGGAAGAAGTTTTTAAAAGCCGGTGCCGGAAGTGCCCATCTGGCTGGCTCGGGACCAGCATTGTTCACTATGGTAAAAGAAAAAGCTAAAGCGGAGAAGATATACAGGGGCTTAAAAGAACAGGGATTGAAAGCCTGCCTGACTGAAACACTGGGTAATATTGAACCCGTTATATAAGCCCGGGGGGGTTGAAATGGTGGCAAAGTCGGCTCTGGTTGTTATTGTCGCCTGGCAGAGGAGGAGGAAGTAGAGGTTGGATTTAACCTTTTCTCCACTCCCCAACCATCCCCTCCTCATCCTCCCTTGTCTTAGCCCTGCCGTCTAGCTTGGCGTCAAGGAGCTTGTTCAGTATTTCTTTTATTTGGGGTCCTGGGGGGATACCCATCTCTATCAGATCGTTGCCGCTAAGTAACGGCTTTGCAAAGCGCAGCTTATCCAAATATAGCTTGATATTACGGCAAGCTATCGGTGAATCGCCGGCTATGATGCCGGTGGTGATTGCCTGTGGTGAATAACGATATAGCAGATGGTAAATACTGCTGGGCTTCGTTTTGGCGTCAGTCAGTTCTTTAAGTTTAGCCCTGATACTGCCGCTATCCCTCAGTGTTTGGGTTATTGATTTGGGTAATCTCAGATACGAGATAAACTGCTCCCTTTCCTTATCGGCAAGGTGATAGGTCAGCAGTGCCATATAGAGATCGGGTGGTGGTTTGTGGGGCAAACTCACCTGCCTGGCATCGCTGTATTTCTTAGCCAGCCAGCCATCGTCATCAAGGGAAGGATTTAACCTTTTAAGCACACCCAGTTCCCCGGCACGCCGGAAGACCTTCTCCGGCAGCTCCTCCTGCAGGATACATTCCAGCTCATAGCGGATGCGGTCACCACTTATGGTGTCAAGCATGGCAATACCCCGCTTCAGCAGGCTCAGGGTAGCCGCTTCCAGCTGGAAATCCAGCCTTTGCTCGTAACGCAAACCCCTCCAGATACGCGTAGAATCATCAATGAAGCTCTTTTCATGAAAAACACGTATCAATCCCTGTCTGAGGTCTTTTTGACCGCTGTACGGGTCAATCAGGTGTCCATAGACCTGCGGGTTGAATGCAACAGCCATAGCATTGATGGTGAAGTCGCGGCGGAAGAGGTCATCTTTAAGTGAGCCGGGCTTAACGGTAGGCAGAGCGCCCGGACGGGAATAGCTCTCCCGGCGGGCGGTAGCTATGTCAATTCTCCATTTATGCCAGCTAATCTTGGCGGTGCTAAATTGCCTGTGGATTGTGATTTTGCCATCTTTGTCTTTTATCAGCTCCCCGGCTAAAGCAATGGCATCGCCTTCTACTGCCAGATCAATATCGAGGTTGGTTTTATCAAGCAGGAGGTCGCGGACGGCACCGCCGACGAGGTAAATCGCCTCTTCTCTACCGGCAGCCACTTTCCCGGCTTGCTTGATGAAACCGACCAGCTCGCCTGGCAGCCGTTTTTCTATTTTATCGGCAAGATTGGTAACCTGTGGCATCTTTTTATCCTGTTTGGATAGTAGTTTGCATTATAGCACAGGCTGTTACCGCGTTCCTTCTATTGCCATAAGACCGCCTGTTCTCTTATAATGAAGCCTCAAGGATACGAGATTATGGAAATAATTGCCATTGTGGGTATGGCCGGTGCCGGTAAATCGGAAGCAGCCGGTTTATTTGAAGAGAATGGTTTCAAGAGAATAAGGTTTGGTGATATAACCGACGAAGAAATCAAAAAACGAGGGTTGGAATTAAACGAGAAAAATGAACGCTGCATAAGGGAGCAGTTGAGGGAAAATTATGGCATGGCTGCCTACGCCATGCTAAATCTATCCCGCATTGACCTGGCGCTTAAGAAGTCGCCGGTGGTTATTGACGGGCTTTACTCCTGGGAGGAATATACATTTCTTAGCAATTACTATAGAAAAAGGTTTGGAGTGGTGGCTGTCTGGTCATCCCCGAAAACAAGGTACGCTCGATTGGCAAAGAGGGGGAAGCGTCCGTTGACAGAGAAGGAAGCCGCCAGCCGGGATGAAGCGGAAATAGAGAAATTAAACAAGAGTGCACCTATCGCTATGGCAGACTTCACCATATTAAACGAAGCCACCCTTAAAGACCTTAAGCGGGAGGTCAAAAAGGCAATATCTGTTTTACGGAGGCAGGATTGAAAAGGCCGGATACGGATGAATATTTTCTGAAAATAGCCGCCGTGGTCGCCGAGCGCTCAACCTGTTGCCGTCACAATGTTGGGGCGGTAGCGGTCAGGGGTAAGCATATTCTGTCTACCGGTTATAACGGCGCTCCCGCCGGCTTTAAGGACTGCCTGGAGCTGGGTTGTCTGCGGAATGAGCTTGGAATACCATCCGGCGAAAGGCACGAAATCTGTCGCGCCATCCACGCCGAACAGAACGTCGTCATTCAGGCGGCACTGCATGGCGTCAGCCTCGAGGGGAGCACCATATATGCCACCCACACACCATGTGTCCTGTGTGCCAAAATACTGACCAATACCAGGATAAAGCGCTATGTCAGCTTCGGCAAATACAATGATAATGCCTTCATCCAGCTTTTCAAAGAAGCAGGCATAGAACTTGACATAAAAGATAAACCTTCTTCTCGGATAAGCTATCTGGGTTAGAACCTTGACATTATTGCTGGATTGATAAACAATTGAATAATAGAGATCCAAGCGAGAAGAGGATTAGATAAACTTTCAAAGGTGAAAGATAAGAAAGTATATGATGGATGAACCTATCGTCATCGAAAACCTGAGCAAGTATTATAATCATTTTCTGGCTCTGGATAATCTTAATCTCAGGGTAGCCAGGAACGAGAATATCGGGCTTCTTGGCCCCAACGGCGCTGGCAAGAGTACAACACTTAAGATATTATGCGGTTTAATACGCTCTTCTTCCGGCACGGTCTATATTGATGGCATTGATGTTGGAAAAAAGCCGGAGCAGGCGCTTTCCAGAATCGGCGCTATTGTGGAGACGCCGGAATTCTATCAGTTCCTGACGCCACAGGAAACACTCAGATATTTGGGCAGGCTTCGCGGAATGCAGGGGGACGAATTAAAAAGCAGGATAAAAGAGGTTATCCACCTCGTCGGCCTTGATAACTGGATAACGGTCAAGATAGAAAAGTTCTCCAGGGGGATGAAGCAGCGTCTCGCTCTGGCACAGACCCTGCTGCATGACCCACCCATTCTTATCCTGGATGAACCGGCGTTGGGGCTCGACCCCAGGGGCGTGGTTGAATTCCGCGAGATTATAGCGGGAATAGGAAAGGAAAAGACGATTCTATTTGCCTCACACCAACTTGTCGAGGTCGCCCAGATATGTAGCGAGGTAGCTATAATTGACCATGGAAAGTTGCTTGTCTATAGTAATATTGCCGAGCTGGAGAAGAAATACGAGTCGCTTGAGAACGCCTACCTTGAGCTGACAGGAGGAGTCTCTTGAGTGAGTTAGAAAAATTGAGGGTGGTTATCGGTTACGAGTTTCTTAAACATATCCGACGCAAGAGGCTTTATGTAATTCTGGGGCTGGCACTGGTTGCCGAACTGGCGGTCATCATATTTGTGCCGTTACTGCGGGAGGCGGGGGGTTACCCGGATAATATTATGGTAATGGCTTTTTTCCTGACCGTCGGCCCAAGCCTGGCATCGCTGGGAGCCGTCTTCTTTGCAGGTGACGCCATCGCCGGCGAGTTCGAGAGCAAAACCGGCTTTATCCTTTTTACCAATCCGGTTAAACGCACCACGCTGTGGCTGGGCAAGTATATAGCCTGCTCTATAGCAGTGACATTACTTATTATGTTCAGCTACATAATTACCGCTATTACACTGCTTGCAATCTATACAGAGATTCCTTTTGAAATGTATCAATCCTTTGGATTGGCTCTTCTCTTCGGCGGCGCCTTCCTTTCGGTAGTCTTTTTCGTCAGTTCGGTGGCAAAAGGGGCTATGGGCGCCACGGTGATGACGCTTCTGCTGGTCATGGTCCTTTTCGGCATAATAGAGAGTATCCTTATGTTTACCGATAATCCTTCTTGGTTTCTGTTGTCCACCGGTGGCGACAGCATCGCCGCCGTTTACGGGGAATATAGTGTTATCCTGGGAGAATTCATGCCCGAGGGACGTGAATTACCCTTTGAAATGGAGACCATGAACATCGGGCTGGCGGCTATGGCAATGGTGGTCTATATGGTGGTGGGTTTAGTTACCAGCATATTTATAAGCAACCGCAGGCAGTTGGCTTGATAAAAAAAGTGTATTCTTAGAGAATGGAATTTAAGGCGAGCTCAATAAATGTCTATACTGCAGGCTAAAGTAATAGTTAATCCGGTGGCCGGTGCCAATGCCACCTACCGCAAGTGGCCCAAAATCAGCAGTTTACTGCGCCACATCGGTTTACCTTTTGAGTTCCAGTATACCGAGGGCGTCGGCCATGCTATAGAGCTGGCGCGCGAAGCCGCTAATAATGGCTGCCAGTTCCTGGTGGCTGTCGGCGGTGACGGTACGGTGCATGAGGTAGCCAACGGCATACTCTTATCAAAGGATTTAAAAGAAACGACCATCGGCATCATAAGCACCGGTACCGGCGGTGATTTCATCCGTTCGGTGGGTATTGACCGGGACTACGTAAAAGCCTGCTCCTCGCTTACCGGCGTGAAGCGGCGGCTGATTGATGTTGGTGTTGTCGAATATCATAAGAACGGCCAGAGCCATAAGCGTTTTTTCGTAAACTCCTCGGGTGTCGGCTTTGATGCCGCCGTAGCCGAGATTTCTAATCGCTTGCCCAAATTTCTGGGTGGGACGCTACCCTACATCATAGGCTTACTGAAATCTCTGGTTGGCTATCAGAACAAAACGGTTACCATAAGTGTGGGTGATAAAGTTGAGTCCAAGCGTATCTTAAGTGTGGTGGTGGCTAATGGTTGCTACTTTGGCGGCGGTATGCGTGTAGCGCCGCTGGCTGATATTGATGACGGCCTGCTGGATGTTATAACTGTCGGTGATATGGGTAAGCTTGAATTACTGAGAGTATTCCCCACGATATACAAAGGCACACACATACATCACCCAAAGGTAGAAACGGCAAAGACGACCCGGGTTAAAATAGAGTCCGCGGAAAAGTTCCTGGTACATGCCGATGGTGAGTTTTTGGGTGAAGGTCCAGTATCCTTCGGGTTGATACCCTCTGCTCTGAGTGTTGCTGTATAGGCTTCAGTCTATATTCTCGTTCTGATAGGTCCCCTTATAACCCTCTGTCTGGTTTTGCAGCCGGAAAAAAACGAGCTGAATGATTCTGGCGTTCCTTTGCAGTTGAAATCCCTGAGGATTATATACAACAAGGAGAGACTGGGAACGCCCTGAGTAACCGGCATCCCAGACGGCGGTATTAACCGTAACGCCGCAGCGAAGAAGGCTTGACCTGGGCGTAGCCAGTGCCATTATATCCTTTGGCAGGTGGACAATCTCATTATAGGTGATGCTATAGATACCTGGTGCCAGGTGGATAAAACCTAAACCATCAAACATAAGGGGGGACAAATCGGACACAACCCGCTGGCTATTACCGGTGGTTATTTTACCCGGGGACTGAAAAAGGGCAATATCGCGCAGGGTGAGGTCAACACCGTTGGGTTGCAATTGTTCATCAGGGGATGTTAAACCCTCAATAAGTGGCGGTTTTTGCTCCAGCAACTTCTCTATATCTTGTTTTGATAGAACGGTAGTCAAGGTAAAATAACAGTATCACAGTCGGTGGGGGTCAGGCAAGCCAGGATACAACCATAAAAGAGTTCATCACGCATCATCAGACGTCTATGTTATCGGTAAAGTCCACACAAATACGATTGAGGACTTCTGGCCATTACTTAAAAGAGGTATCTCTGGAGTTTACCACGCTGTTAGCAACAAGTATTTACAGGATTATATTGACGAGTATGTATTCAGGTATAACCATAGGAAAGACGACAAGCCTATGTTTTTGACGGTTTTGGAGAAGATTTAGGTTTATCTATTCTCTGACTGGCTTTCTTTAAGTCAGCCATATAGTCTCGTTTGGTAAACATCTTCTGTCTATTATTTATTGTTTTAGGCATAGCTCTTCAAACAAGAATTCTGATTTTTTCTCTTTCTAATACCTCTAACACACGTTCTACAGTCATTAC
>DAOWJL010000055.1 GCA_030640385.1 Dehalococcoidia bacterium
AGAGATTCTAGATATTCATGAATCTCGTTATACTTACTATACTCTGGCACACAACCATCAAAGTTGCGGTATACAAAGGTAAGCACCCTCTGCACCAGGTTGCCATAGGTAGCCACCAGTTCATCATTGTTACGACGGACGAACTCACGCCAGGAGAAATTCGTATCCCCGGTTTCCGGCATATTGACCGACAGCAGGTAGCGCAGCGGGTCCGGGTCATAGCGCGATAGATAATCAGGCAGCCATACCGCCCAGTTACGGCTGCTGGACAGTTTTTTACCCTCAATTGTCAAATATTCGTTAGCCGGTACATCATAGGGCAGGTTAAGCCCACCATAGCCCATTAGCATTGCCGGCCAGATTATGGTGTGGAAGATTATGTTGTCTTTGCCGATAAAGTAACAACTTTTAGCTTCACCCTGCCAGAAGCCGCGCCATTTTTCGCTATCTCCGGTGGATTTAGCCCACTCCTTTGATGCCGAAAGGTAACCGATGACGGCTTCAAACCAGACATAGAGACGCTTGCCGTCAAAGCCCTCAAGGGGCAGCGGTACTCCCCAGTCTATATCACGCGTAATAGCCCGGTCTTTTAAACCGTTCTCAAGGTAGCTCAGGGTGAAATTATAGACATTGGGCTTCCAGTGTTTCTGCTGCCGTACCCAGGTTAACAGCTTATCCTCGAAGGCGCTGAGCTTCAAGAAGAAATGCTCCGATTCTTTAAACTCGGGGGCAGTACTGCAGACGCCGCAGCGGGGCTCTACAAGCTCGACAGGATTAAGCGGCCGGCCACACTGGTCGCACTGGTCGCCCCTGGCGCCTGTATAATCACAGTGAGGGCAGATACCTTCAATATAGCGGTCAGGTAAAAATCTTTTACATTCAGGGCAAAATGGTTGCGATACCTTATCTTTATAGATATAACCCTTATCAAGCAGGGTAAGGAAGATATCCTGTGCCACCCCGGCATGGTTGTCAGTACCGGTGGTGGTGAATAAATCGAAGGTAATACCGAATTTATGCCACAAACCAAGGAACTGCTTATGATACTTGCCGGCTATCTCCGCCGGCGCCCTGCCTTCTTGCTCGGCACGGATAGTTATCGGCGTTCCGTGCTGGTCAGAGCCGGAAACCATCAGCACTTCATTGCCTTTCATACGGTGGTAACGGGCAAATATGTCCGGGGGTAGATAGGCACCGGCAATCTGGCCTATATGTAACGGGCTGTTGGCATAAGGCCAGGCAACACCGATAAAAATCTTCTCGCTCATGATAGCCTATTCTTGGCTGGTATCGGGTTCCTCACTTATTTCCGGTTCAGAAAAGAAAGTCAGTATCATTTCGCCCTTCATTTCTTTATAATAAGCATAACCATTTTCCAGGGCACACTGGGTGCAATAGTGAACCGTATTCCCCTTCTCCGCCTCCACCCCATCCTCTTCATCAACCGCCAGGTAACGTTCGGGGTATGGTATGGTTCGCTGGCAGATATCGCACTTCACCTCTCCCAGAGATATACAACCACGACGCATGTTAAACTCCTTTCCTAAACCTGTTATAACCTTAGCCAGGCCCGGTAAAGCTCTTTCCTTGATAGACCCGTTTCCATAGTCATCCTGGCTACTGCTTCTTTAGCTGTAGCCCCGGATGCCCTCAGGGTTTTCAATTGTTCTATAATATCGCCGGTAACCTGCGGCTTCTCTTTATCTTTCTTGCCCTCAACAACCAGGGTGAATTCACCCCTGGGCTTATTAAAATACTGCTGTGCCTGGCTTACCGTACCGCGGAAGACTTCTTCATGCAGCTTGGTAAGCTGGCGACAGATGGCCACTCTTCTATCACCGATAATGAGCAGTAAATCAGCCAGCGCTTCCCGCAACCGGTGCGGCGCCTCCAGCGCCACAATGGTTCCGGCTTCATCGGCAACTGATTGCAGAAGACGCCGTCGTTCTCCGGACTTCCGTGGCAGAAAACCGATGTAGATAAACCTATCCGTAGGTAGTCCCGAGATAACAAGCGCCGTTATTATCGCCGAGGGTCCCGGAATGGCTACTACCGGTATATCCTCCTCCCTGGCGGCAACTATCAGCTCATAACCCGGGTCGGAAATACCGGGTGTGCCGGCTTCGGAAACAAGAGCCACATCACCCTCTTCAAGCTGTTTCAAGATATAACCCAGTTTTGCCTTTTTATTATGCTCATAGTAGCTGGTAACATTTGTTTTTATACCATAAGCATTAAGCAACCGCTTTGTCTTGCGGGTATCTTCGGCAGCAATCAGCTTCACTTCACGCAGCGTCCTGATAGCACGCAGAGAAATATCCTCCAGATTACCGATAGGAGTAGCCACGACATAAAGGATAGGCATCGCCCTCAATCTCACTAGTTAAGTTATTATAACCTAAATCTTTATTACCCGTCTATACGGGACGGGCAACACAGCCTGAATGATAGTTTAACACCGTTATAATCTCCTTGACTTGAATCCATACCTTCTGATAGACTTCCTGTTTAAGGGGAAGCAGGATGAGCACACCTAGATTTCGAGAGTTGCGCCGTGCCTACGGATTTGATGAAGTAGCTATAGTCCCCGGAGACAAGACCATAAATCCGGAGCAGACAAATATTGACTTTAGTATAGGTGGCTTAACCTTTTCTCTGCCGATTTTAGCCGCCGCTATGGATGCGGTGACGGATATTAACTCTGCAGTCGCCATGAGCAAATTAGGCGGGTTGGCGGTGCTCAACCTGGAAGGGGTACAGACAAAATACGATAATCCCCATGATATACTGGCTGAAATCGCTGCAACACCCGATGATAGAACCACCGCACTACTGCAGAAGATATACTCGCAGCCAATTAAGGAAAACCTTGTCGCCAAAAGGATACGAGCAGTTAAAGAAGCCGGAGGGGTATGCGCCGTTTCGGTAACTCCGGCAAATACGAAACGCCTGGCACCGATAATCTCAGAAGCCAAAGCCGACATTCTCGTCGTCCAGTCCACTGTCACCACCGCTCGTCATATCTCAAAAAGTAACCAGGGGCTAGTCTTCGACAAGCTTTGTAAGTCAGTGCCCATGCCGGTAGTCGTCGGTAATTGCGTAAGTTTCAGCGCCTGCCTGGATCTGATGAGGACCGGGATAGCCGCCATCATAGTAGGCGTAGGGCCGGGTGCCGCCTGCACCAGCCGTGAAGTCCTGGGAGTGGGTGTCCCCCAGATAACGGCTACTATGGACTGTGCTGCCGCCAGAGACAGTTATTTTGAGGAGTCTGGACGGTACGTGCCAGTAATTACCGATGGTGGTTTCCGCAAAGGCG
>DAOWJL010000014.1 GCA_030640385.1 Dehalococcoidia bacterium
CCTATAAAGGCAACACCCTCATTGTTAATATCTACTGTTGCATTAGTCTTCTCAACAATAGCCCTGATAGTCTTACCGCCAGGCCCTATTACAGTACCAATCTTGTCCTGTGGAAGCTCCAGTTTATACATCCGTGGCGCATACTGGCTCATCTCCGGCCGGCTGGTACTGATAGCCTTGTTCATCTCGCCCAGTATAAACCGGCGGGCTTCTTTTGCCTGACTAAGCGTCTTCTCTACAATTTCCATGCTTAAGCCTTTCAGCTTTGTATCCATCTGTATGGCGGTAATACCATCAGTCGTGCCGGCTACCTTAAAGTCCATATCGCCATAATTATCTTCCATGCCTTCAATATCGGTAAGGATGGCATAATCTCCCTTTTCCCCGGTGACCAGACCTATAGATATACCTGCTACCGCTGCTTTTACCGTGATGCCGGCGTCCATCAGGGACAGGCTGGAGGCACAGGCACTTGCCATTGACGTGCTGCCACTGGAGCTAAGGACTTCAGATACGAGACGGATGGTGTATGGGAAATCATCGTCGGGCGGCATTACCGGCACCAGGGCACGTTCTGCCAGTGCGCCGTGACCGACAGAACGGCGGCTGGGTGTACCCACACGCCTTACCTCACCGACGGAGAACGGAGGGAAGTTGTAGTGGTGCATAAAACGCTTGGATTCATCCATGCCCAGTCCGTCAAGCTGCTGCTCCTTTTTTATTGAACCCAGTGTAGTAATTGTCAGTACCTGTGTTTCACCACGAGCGAACAACGCCGAGCCATGCACGCGGGGAACCAGCCCTATTTCACAGCTGATGGGGCGTACCTGGGTCAGGCTGCGTCCGCTGACTCTTTCACCTTTGGTTAATATGGTATTTCTTACTTCCTCTTTAATAAGTGTGTCAAAGTAATTAAGAACATCAGCTTCAGGGAATGATTCTCCCAGGCTATCCATAAGCTCTTTCTTTAGTTCTTCCAGAGCCTCTTCCCGCTGAGATTTTACAGCAGGTTTCAGCGCCTGCGCCAGTTTCTTGCCTGTAATTGAGGATACGGCGGATTTCAGTTCCGATGATACTTCAATAACCGGAACCTCTTCCTTCGGTTTACCGCAAGCCTTTTTCAGCTCTTCCTGAAGATCAATAAGCTGCTGATTCGCCTCATGGCCGAATCTTATTGCCCTGCTCACAATTTCTTCGCTGACATTATTGGCGCCTGCTTCCAGCATAATTATCGCCTCTCTGGTGCTTACGACTACTAGATCAAGCGCGCTCTCTTCTATCTGCGCCATTGTCGGGTTTAATACAAGTTCGTTGTCAATATAACCGACATGGACGGCACCTACCGGTCCATCAAATGGAATCTCCGATATTGATAAGGCAGCCGAACTTCCGATGATTGACAGCACATCAGGGTCATTCTCCTTGTCTACAGAAAGAACGGTGATTATAAGCTGGATATCACGCCGCCACTGCTTGGGTAATAACGGGCGCAGCGGTCGGTCGGTAAGACGGCTGGTAAGGGTTGCCTCTTCGCTGGGCCGGCCTTCGCGGCGGATAAAACCACCCGGTATCTTGCCGGCGGCATATAATCTCTCTTCATAATCAATGGTCAGGGGCAGGAAATCTATCCCCTCCCGTGGTTTTGGGCTGACACATGCGGTAACCAGGACAACCGTATCTCCATAGCGAATGGTAACCGCCCCATTTGCCTGATTGGCAAGCTTTCCCGTTTCTATAGTAAGCTTTCTGCCGCTAATTGTGCAGTCAAAAGAATGGGGTATTATCAATAGTTTCTCCTTGTCGTTTATTGCAGATAGAGGATTTACTTGCGGAGACCGAGGCTTTTTATAAGCTTCTTGTAGCGACTGACATCCTGCTTGTTTAAATAAACAAGTAAACGTCTGCGTTGACCGATAAGCTTGAGCATGCTGTGTTTAGTATGGAAATCATGCCTGTTAACCGCCATATGACCGGTTAGCTGGTTTAACCTTTCCGTCAGTACGGCTATCTGGACTTCAGTGGAGCCCGTATCCCCATCATGAATCTTATATTTGTCTATTACGCTTGCCTTTATTTGTTTTTCCAAACTTTACTCCTACACTATCTCTGTAGCCGATTATAACATAAGTACCGATTAGTGTAAAACAATTCTGTATTGATATTATGTCATTACTCTCAACCATAAAGTCTTTATGTAAATTTGGTCAGCCTTGACTTGGCATCTGAAATACTCTATATTGGGAATATCATACTACTGCAGTCCGTATCTATAAACATGGTTATTGTTTTCCCCGCCCTGTATGTCATAGAGTTACTATTAATTAGCTGAGTCATATTTGTCATGATTGTTGGTGTATGCAGAATAAAGCTTCGTATACCGGAAAACATGTCCCTCAAAGGTAAGAGGAGTGTACTTAAATCTATAATAACCCAGCTTAAAAACAAATTTAATGTTGCCGTCGCCGAGGTTGATGACCAGCAGCTCTGTCAGATAGCAACGCTAGGTGTTTGTTCCGTTAGTAACGATAGCAGATATGCAAATGAAGTTCTATCAAAAGTAATGAATTTTATAACAAACGGGCGGTTTGATGTTGAGATACTGGACTACGAGATTGAGATTATACCATGCTAGCAGGAGACACTGCAGTGGACATCTCGGCCTTTATTGATCACCTTGTTACCATGCCCGATTATAACGCCCAGATTGCCCATATTGAGCATATCCCGCCCCGAAGCGCCAGCTTCGCCGAGCTGGACAGTCCCCTGCCGGATATCCTCGAAGAGAGCCTTAAAGCAAAAGGGTTACTGCCCCTCTACACACATCAGGTCCAAGCCGTTAATCATGCGCGCCGTGATAATAATGTCATTGTGTCCACATCAAGTGCCAGCGGTAAGAGCCTGTGCTATAACATCCCTGTTATCTTGAAAATGCTTAACGAAACGGGCAGCTGCGCCCTTTACCTTTTCCCCACAAAGGCTCTGGCACAGGACCAGTTGCGCTCTTTTACGGATATGTTCTGCCCTCAGCTGGTCCGCTATGAACAGGTGGCTACCTTTGATGGTGATACCCCTTCAGCGGAACGCTCCGCTATAAGGAAACACGCCAGGATATTGCTCACCAACCCCGATATGTTGCATTTCGGCATACTGCCCAATCACCGCTCGTGGTCAAGGCTGCTGCGACACCTGAAATTTGTGGTTATAGATGAAGCCCACAGCTACCGCGGCGTTTTTGGCTCTCACGTTGCACTGGTACTGCGCCGCCTGCGGCGGCTGTGCCTGCTCTATGGCTCCAGCCCCCGCTTCATCTGCTGCTCAGCTACCATCAATAATCCCGCTGAGCACGCCGAGAAGCTGGTTGGTTTACCCTTTCAATTGGTAGATAATGACGGCTCGCCCAAAGGCGGTAAGGACTTTGTTTTCTGGAATCCGCCCACCGTAGACGACGCCAGGAGTATTCGGCGCAGCGCCAACAGTGAAGCCGCCGGGTTGTTTGCCGAGCTGATAAGTAACAATATCCGAACTCTGGCATTCAGCCGTACCCGCCGTTTGACCGAGCTCGTTGCCAACTATTCAAAAAAGATACTGGCAGAAATAAGACCGTCTTATGCCAACAGGGTAAAGGCATACCGGGCGGGCTATCTGCCGGAACAGAGACGCCTTATAGAAAATGAACTCTTCAGCGGCAGGCTCATCGGAGCGGTAGCCACCAACGCACTGGAGCTGGGAATTGATGTCGGCGACCTTGAGGCAACTGTGCTTACCGGCTACCCCGGAACTATCGCCAGCACCTGGCAGCAGGCGGGCAGAAGCGGCCGGCGTAATGATAAATCCCTCAGTATCCTGGTAGCCTTTGATAACCCGCTGGACCAGTATTTTATGCGCCACCCCGAATTCTTTTTCGGCAAGAGTTTTGAGAACGCCATAATCAACCGGCAAAACCCCTACATATTAAAAGCCCATATCCTGTGTGCCGCCTGGGAATCACCGCTTTCAGACAATGATGAGGCATTCTTTGGTACTGTTATGGCTCAGGAAGCCGGGTTATTGGAAAAGCAGGGTGCCCTGAGGCAGAGGCGTAACCGCTGGTATCTTTCACCTTGTATCTCCTACCCAGCCCAAGATGTCAGCATCCGCGCCACATCGGGAGAGAATGTTACCCTTATTGACACATCAACAAATCTACCTCTTGAGACAATAGAGAAAAGTAACGCCCTATTTCAGTTACACACCGGGGCTATTTACCTCCACCAGGGTGAAACTTATCTGGTATCCAACCTTGACCTGGAAAGCCATACCGCCTATGCTGAACCAGTAAAAGTTTCCTACTATACCATATCCAAGGACATTACCGATTTGCATATCATTAACACCATCCATAAAAAACAGTGCGGCCGGGTGAATGTGTACCTGGGTCATGTTGAGGTTACCACCACTATAGTCGGTTTCAAAAAGAAGGCGCAGTTCACCGAAGAGGTAATCGGCGAAGAGCCCCTGGATTTACCGCCACAACATTTCCCAACCGTCGCCCTCTGGTTTGACCTGCCACCAAAGGTTATCAGCTCGCTGATCAAAGCAGAGCTAGAACTCGTCGGCGGTCTTCATGCTGCCGAACATGCCGCCATCGCCATGCTGCCTCTTTTCGCCATGTGCGACCGCAATGATATCGGCGGTGTTTCCACCCCCTTCCACCCCGATACCGGTAAGGCTCAGATTTTCATTTATGACGGTTATCCCGGCGGTGTCGGCATCGCCGAAAAGGGATACGAGCTTGTACGACAGCTATGGCAGGCAACACTTGGCACGATTGCAGATTGTCCCTGCCAGGAAGGATGCCCCGGCTGTATCCAGTCACCCAAGTGTGGTAATAATAATGAACCGCTGGATAAAAAAGCAGCCCGAATGATTCTTGAGGGGCTCTTATTCTAGAAAGATTGGAGAAGAGATGATAGAGATAAACATAGACCCTGTAGCCTTTGCCATTGGCTCGTTAGAAATCAGATGGTACGGCTTGATGATTGCGATTGGAGTTTTCGTGCTCGTAATGTGGACTTTATGGCAGGTTAAGAAGCACTGGCCCGGTTTTCCCCCGGATAGAGTGCTGGCCCTTGCCATAGTAGGTATACCCTCAGCCATAATATTTTCCAGACTGATACACGTAATTGACAGGTGGGAGTATTATAGCCAGTACCCCGGCCAGATAATCGGCGGTGAGGGACTTACCATCTACGGTGCCATTCTGGGCGCCGTCCTGGGAACCTGGATTTACAGCCGATTCAAGCCCTTTAACTGGGGCTTCGGCGCCGACCTGGTGGCACCCGGCATTATGTTGGCTCAGGCTATTGGACGAGTGGGTTGCTTTATTAACGGTTGCTGCCATGGCCCGGAGGCACCAACATCCCTGCCCTGGAGCATAGTCTATCTGCACCCTGACTGTGCTGCCGATTTGAGAAATGTACCCGTTCATCCGACGCAGCTTTACGAAATCATTTTCCTGCTGTTCTTGTTTGCGTTCATTATGCTGCTCAAGGGCAAACTCAAACCGGATGGCTCGCTGTTTCTTGTCTATCTGGGCGGTTATTCACTGTGGCGCTTCAGTATCGGTTTTTTGAGAATAAATGAACCCTTCCTCTTTGGTATGCATCAGGCACAGGTTATAGGTATTGTTGTGCTTATAATAGCTATTGTCTTGCTTATATATCGCCGTGTACGTTGGGTTAAAGCGGCTAAGATACCAGATGAAGAATAAAAATAAGGTTATTGATCCGTTATTGTAATGACTCGCAGATTTCTCTCATCCTGACCAGAACCCGCTCAATCTCCTTTTGCAGAGAAGCGAACTCTATCTTTGATGCTTCAGTCGTGCAGCCTTCTCCAATCTTGCGCATTCCTTCAGCAACCGATGCCTGCAATACCAGCATCCTCTCGTTTGCTTTCCGGTACCTGTTATGCAACTCTCTGAATTCTGCTATCTGAGATTCTGTCGCTTTCACAGCAGCCCCCCTTTAGGCTCTCCGGCCATCGCCTGATTTCTTTTGTGTAATCTAAGTAATTATAAAATTTTCCCTCTGTTTCATCTATTATCTTCTTAAAACCTGCTGATCTCTTCCGGAGAACTCTTGCCCCATATTGAACTTCCTGCCATTGCTACAGGGTAGATTAAATAGTTATGGCATTGGCAACCAAATCCATTATAGAGGTTATTTGTATACCCATATTATATTTTTCATTCAATGAATCCAGCTGCAAACGACAGTTTTCGCAGGGGCTGACAACAATCCTGGCTCCGGTCTTTTTAATCTGCTCTACCTTTATCTCGCCCGTTTTAATCCTGAAATCATCCAGGTCGGGCTGGGCGACAAGTCCACCACCACCACCGCAGCACCAGTTCTTTTCCCGGTTAGGAGTCATCTCTCGAAAGTCAGCTGCTACCTGATTGATAATATATCTGGGTTCCTCATAGAAACCGGCATTCCTGCCCACCTGGCACGGGTCATGATAAGTAAGCGGCTCTTTAATTTTATCCTGTGTAAGATTTATCTTCCCCTGTTTTATATATTCTGCCATCAGCTCAACGATACCCCTTATTTTAAAAGGTAGCTTCTCTTTCGCCCACGCTTCATAGAGGAACTGCATTACCCTGTAAGCATGCCCGCACTCAGTAATAACAATCTCTTTAACCTCGAGCGATCTTGCTTCGTCTATAATCCTCTTTGCGATTGCTACAGCTTGCTTAACATCACCCAGGAAATAGCCATAGTTGGCTGCTTCAAACATAGACAGCGTCCAGTTAGCCTTAGCCTGATGGAATATTACAGCCGCCGGCAATATGGTATGCGTACCGGCCAGGGCTACATATAGCAAATCGGCACCCTTTTTATCAATCGGGATGTTTGCCTTCGGGTTGCCCACCCTTTCCTGTAACTCTTTTTCCGTATCCTTTAGCATTTCAATGATAATATCCTTAAAGAGGTCAATGCTCTCCCCCTTTATCACGGCGGCACCGGCAAGCTCTGCCAGAATCTGTGAACCTCTACCGGCGGTAATAAGCATCGCTTTAGCCACCGCCATAAACCAGGTGGTATCTATGGAAAAGGGGCAATAATACATACAGCGGCGGCATCCGGTACAGGCATATGTAGTCTTATACAGCTCATCCAGCAGTTTTTCATCGACTTCACTCCCTTCACTGAGTGCAGGATAGAATTTCCCGCTACGGGTGAAGTACTTTTTATAGACGCGGCGGATAATCTCTGCCCGGTAGGCAGGCAGATACAGGACATCCCCGGTAGTTACATACTGGTGGCAGGCGTCTTTACATATGGAACATCTCGTGCAGATATCGAGATAATATAGAAGCTGCCGATTCATCCTCTTATCTAACACGCCGGCGATAGTCTTCTGTGCCTTCTCGTCCATTACACTTCACTCCGTATCAGATTACCGGCAAAGGTACCAACAGCATGTATCAACTTGCTGAAAGGGAAATATATAAATAGCAGGTTGGCTGTCAGGACATGGCTCACCAGCACCCACTTTGTTGAAGATTCGGCTATGGCTTCGGGGAAAGCCGGGCTAAAAGCCAGCAGGCTGTGAATATACTCTCTGTATTCAGCCACATGAATATCGCCGAAAAAGCGCAGGTGGTTACCAAGCAGAAGTATTACCAGAACCAGTATCAGCAGGAGATAGTCTTCAGGGATTGCTAAATCCTTGTATGGCGATTTGAAACGCCTCAGGATAAGGTAGGTAACGCTGACCATAAGAACAATGCCAACAGTGCCGCCGGTCCACATGGCAAACTGTGCCATACCTTCATCACCGAGGGCATTGGCTATGAGAGTGAACTCGTTGAAAAGCCTCAGATGACCGACGAAGGCGCCAATCCCTCCGAGGTGAAGGAGCAAAACAAAGATCCACATTGCGGCGTCAACCTCGCGCACCTGAGGATAAAAAAAGGAATCTTTAACCAGCTTGAATCCCCTCCCCAGAGTGCTTTTTGGTCTGGGGAAGAGGCCCAGCTTTACGCTACTGCGGGTTACTCTAAACCACTGGTAGATTCTAAAGGCAGTACCGAAAAGAAAAACGGCTACCGCCACATATACAAGTATCCCTGCTACCAGGTATGAGAACCAGTCCATATCTACTTTAACCGTTTGACGTAGAATATTATTTCTTTGTCAACCCGCTCCGTTTTGACGACTTCATTACCGGTAGTCCTCGCCCAGGATGGTATATCAGCCAAGCTTCCGAGGTCAGTGGCGACTGCCCTGATTATACCCCCAACCGGCACCTTTGTGATATTCTGACTAACCCTTACCATAGGTAAAGGGCACAATAATCCTTTAAGGTCTAATTCCAGGTCAACCTTAAGGTCTTCTGCCATTTATACCCCCTCCTTAAATAAAAAATGAAAATTCAGACTTTTGAGCCTGCTCTACCATTAAAGCAACGCCGGCGGTATCTGTTACTTCATCTATGAGCTTTTCATTTTCAATTTCCATAACTTGCATACTCGTCTGGCAACTATACATTTTAACACCCAGTTCAATAGCAAGCTGCCTGAGCTCATATAAACCAGCCACATTCTTGCTCTTCATCATCTTGCCGAACATCCAGCGGCCTATGCCAAGAAACCCGTATTTACTGGGGTTTGCCTTGGTGATATCTCCTCCCTCTATTAAACCTATCATGCGTCCAAACAAACCATTGCCCGTGCGTAGGTTTTTCTTCAGGGCACGCAAGCCCCAGAAGGTGAAGAACATTGTGACATCCATATTGGCGGCGGCGGCTCCGGTGGCAATAGAAAAGGCGGCAAAAAGCTTATCAAAGTCCCCGCTTATGACAATGATAGTAGCTTTTTTCCTTTCCTCCGTTTTTTGTTCCATTTTTCTCCTGCTCCTTTTAAAGGTTTTATTTATATTTAATTTACTTTACTTTCTTCATTATAATCACGCAGAGAGCTGGCCAGCTCCCTGCTATTTTCCAGTTGTTCTGTTAAGAAATTGTGTACAAGGTCGCAGGCTTCGCCTATCCTCGGGCTTGACAGACTGTAATAAACCATAGCACCCTCACGCCGTGTTATTACTATCCCCCTCTTACGCAGTATGGACAGATGTTGTGAAACATTTGGCTGAGAGATTCCAAGAGTGGACGATAGCCGTCCAACCGATTTTTCACCTGTTCGTAATTCATGAATAAGCATCAACCTCTTGGGCTGAGCAAGGGTTTTGCATATTTCAGCCTGTATTTCAAAAAGCCGAGTACCATGCTTTCTATTCATTTCCATAATCTATAAACTTATTATCCTTATATAATAATATAATGATATTACCATATTATCCCCTGCTTGTCAATACCATAACCAGTAAAAAATATAGAATTAATAATGAATTGAATTAAGAGTATTGCGTCCCTATTGAATGTGGATATCCAGCCATTCTTCTACATCTATAAATACCTGCTCACGCCCCGGTTCATTGAAAATCTCATGGTAGAAACCGCTATATAGTTTCAATGTCTTATCCATTGAGCTCACCCGCTGATAAAGTATTTGGCTACCTTCCGGATCACATAACCGGTCTCCAGTTCCATGCATTATAAGAAGAGGCAACTTTATCTGTGGCATTTGATGCGTTAGATTCTGCATTGCCTTGATTAGCTCGGCACCCAAACGTGCACTTATCCTGCCGCGGTACACAAGCGGGTCGTTGATATAGGCATCTACCACAGTCTTATCCCGGCTTATAGTGGAGGCATCAAGCCTATCAACGCCTATTTTCGGCAGGATAAGCGAAAGTAAATTAGCCATGATGATTTTCACTCGTGACAGGCTGGTACCCGGTTTTATAGTCGTTCCAGAAAGGATTATCCCGTTAAACTCATTCTGATGATTTATGGCGAAGGTAGCGGCAATGGTTGCCCCTACACTATGCCCAATGATGAATATCATATTCTCAGGATGCTTGCTTCGTACTAAGTCTAGAAATGATTCTAGGTCATCAAGATAGCATGAGAATCGCTCAATATATCCTCTTTTCCCTCCAGATTTGCCGTGACCTCGGTAATCAAAACTATAGGCTGCATAACCTCTGGGGACAAAGTAATTTATTACGTTTTTATATCGTCCGCTATGCTCAGCCAGACCATGAACTATAAGCAGAACAGCTTTTGGCTTATCAGTCGGCAACCAGTTCTGGTAATACAGATTATTGCCTTCACAGCCAGGGAATCCAGCCTCTGTATGTTTCATTTTTTACTCTTTAATTATAATCCACACAAACGAAGTTAAAGGTATTGCCTGAACCAATCAATAGTCAAGCTGACTATCCGTTCCATATGGTCAGGCCCATTAAAGCCATGATTCCCACCCTCAATTATCTCTAACCGCTTCGGTTCATTTGCTTTTTCATAAATGCAGTGCGCATTTTCCACCGGAACGAGGTCATCGGCATTGCCGTGTATCACCAGCAGAGGACAGCCGATTTCTCCAACTGCACCGCAAAGATCATATTCCCTGATATCGGCAAAGAACTCCCTCTTCAATTTTCTGCCCGAGGGGAGCTCAAAGAATCTTTCGCCCTTATATACCCTGTACAGATCGTCAGGAGGTATCTTGAACCTGCAGGGGGTGGCTAACGTAACCATCGCTTTTATCCTTCTTTCACAGGCTGCAATTACCACCGTACCCCCGAAGCTTGAACCAACCACCGCCAGTCTATTTTTGTCCACTGCAGTAGCATCAACAAAGTTAACAGCCGCCCGGTAGTCCTGGATTCTACTGCTAAGCGTTGTATCCTCAAACCTTCCTTCGCTGTTTTCTTCGTTCGCACCACAACTGCGGTAATTGAATCTCAGATAAGCAAAACCTTCTCTATAGAGCCTTGAAGCCAGTAGCAGCCACTTTTCCCCGTCTTTGCTGCCTTCCATTCCATGAGACATAATTACGCATGGAGCTCCCTCGTATGGGATACCAAGATTGGCAAATATGACTTCATTCTGGCTCTTAAGAGTAACGACCTGCTCCATTTAACTCACGCAATACTGCATCGTCTGGTTAGACCAACATATATTCTAAAGCATGCTTCGGTTCCAGGCAATTATTCTTTACCCATTTCAGATAATCCATATTGACTTTGTATTTCTGGAATGCTATCGTAACTACTACCTTAGAGCATCGTAAGAAGTATAAGTAAAAGGGTGGATTAATGGACGAGCACATGCAGAATGGCATTTTTAATTCCAAGCGTATGTTTTTCGTTTGCCTATTTGCGTTAGTGGCAATATTTTGCATAACGCTACTGGTAGTAGCCGCCTGTACGTCATCTACTCCTGATAATACTATTGATAATAACGATGATAATGGGCGTGTGGACTGGCTGGCAGATAGCTTGAACCCGTGTGTCATCTGCCATCGTGTGATGACCCCCGGTATTGTGCAACAGTTTAGCTATAGCACTATGGCTGCTGCCGGAAATACCTGCCTTGATTGTCATGAAGTTGAAGCTGACCATCCCGAAGCAGAGGCACATCAGGGATTTTACAGGATTAGCCAGCCTACCCCTCTAATGTGCCAATCCTGCCATGAAACCGAAGTAGCCCAGTTCTACCAGAGCCGCCATGCTTTGCCGGCTTATGCTGCTATGGTGGGTACCCAAGACCTGACCCCTGAACACCTGGCTATGTATGAATCAATTCCCGAGGGTGGTTTTGCCCCGGATAAAGAGCGTAATGCTCTATATGTGCTTGAGGGTGTTGATATTACACCTTTCGCCTGTGAAAGCTGCCACAATATTGGCCAACCAAAAGCCGATGGTTCTGTTGGCCAGTGCCAGGACTGCCATCAGCGGCATATCTTCAGCCTGGAGCAGGTGCGAAAGCCTGAAACCTGCAACGCCTGCCATATTGGACCGGACCACCCGCAGTGGGAAATCTACCAGGAATCAGGGCATGGCATCGCCTATGCAACAGACGGCCATAACTGGAACTGGGATGCTGAACCAGACAGTTTAACGGTTAGCGACATGCCAGCGGCTACCTGTGCCACCTGTCACGTTAGTGCCTTTGGAAGCGTTAGTACCAATCATGATGTAGGTGAACGCCTGACCTGGTACCTGTTTGCCTCAATAAGCGAAAAACGTCCAGACTGGCAGGATAATCAGGCGCGTATGCAGAGTGTGTGCCGTGAATGTCACAATATAAACTTCATTGAAGCCTTTTATGACGATGCCGATAGCGCCACAGAAGCGGTGAATGCCTGGGTGGTTGAAAGTGATGAGATTGTAGCCTTTCTTAAAGAAGAAGGCTTGATAACAGAGGCACCATTTGACGAGCCGATTGATTTTGTCTATTTTGACCTGTGGCATCACTGGGGTCGCACCACCAAATTCGGCGCCTGGATGCAGGGCCCAGACTATACCCAGTGGCATGGCGCCTACGAAGTACTGCGTAACCTTGCCGAGTTGCAAAAGATGGCTGAAGAGAAGCTGGCTGAAGCCGGTCAATAGTCCTGATATTCGTTACTACCCTTTTTATTCTTTCGTCAAATATACTGTTATGCATCTTATTTACCACCGCCAACACGGGCCGATAATTCTTGGTTATACCAATGCTATATCAGTCATTGTATAATTAGATAAAAGCAGGCTTGGCGAATGGGCTAAAATATCGATGGATATAGCCTATAGAAAAGCTAAGAAAAAGCGGCGATAGCACCTGCCATCAATCCTAACGTTATCCTTCCTTTAAAAGTTTTTACAATGAGAAATAAAAATCCTAGAATCAGTCGTGAAGGCAAAACAGTGGCGGTGATGATAACCATTTACTGCCGCAAACATCATTCCGCTGACAGATTATGCCCGGAATGTGAAGGGCTTTTTGAATATGCCAGAAAAAGGCTTGAGAAATGCCCCTTTCTGGAGGGCAAGACGACCTGTGTCAAATGCCCGGTGCATTGCTACAAGCCGGAAATAAGGCAGAAGATTAGAACCGTAATGCGTTACTCCGGCCCGCGAATGATATACAAACATCCCCTGATGGCAATACAGCACTTGATGGACGGGCGGAGGCAAAAACCTGTCAGGATTGTAAAAAGATAGCCAAAAATAAAGCCGGCAATTACAGTTGATATAATGGCAGCCAGCTCTCCCTTCATTTAAGTGGTATTCCCGTCTGGATTTAATTACCTACCAGTTTAACCACAGCTACCATACCTTTGGCAGTAGTGCCTTACGCTCCGGTGGATACTCCGGGAAACGCTGGCGATACCAGGCGTGATGCGCCCGTGCTCTGGGGGCAAGGTTGGCAAATGTCCAGACGGCGAATGCCAGCCCGGGTAATGACCAGGTCGCCACTGCCCAGCCACTCCATATCATAATCTCACCGAGATAGTTGGGGCATGATATCCAGCGAAACAGCCGGGAGCTTGATACCTGATAGCCATATTCATTGGGCTGGCGGAGGTGGCGGAGCGTGTTATCCGCCTGGCGGTTGATGGCAAATCCGGCAAGGAAGAGCATAAAACCGGCTATAAATCGCGGGTCGGTGAGCCATTCATTTGCATAACCGGCGGAAAAAGTAAATATGTAGCGGCTGTTTAGATATCCGTTTACCGTATTAAAAAGAATAGCCGAAGCTATAATTAATAACGGCATACGTTTGGCGGTAGTATGCAACCCGAAGGGATAGATAAAAGCCCGGTGCATATAGTGCGATAGCCACAGGGCGAGGAGTACCAGCATGCTGATTGTGACCTTATTGTCACCGAGCAAGAAAAATACAAAGAATACGAGTGGAGCCGGCGCTTCCATGATTATCCAGCCCAGTTTGTTATTGATAGCGGGTCCCCATCCGCGGCGCATGTGACGGCCGTATGGAGCAGAAATAAAGAACAGGGTAATGAATATTACCAATGCCAATACGAACCAGCTGATAAGGAGAATATCAAAAAAGGTACGCTCACTCATGGCTACCTTGACGGTTGAGGTTTTGCCCGGGGTTAATATAGCCGTTTTCCTTGAACCAGGAGACGGCATCGTTAATAGATTGTCTTGCCGGGCGAGCTGTGAAGCCGAGTTCGCGGCGGGCTTTCGCGGAACATATCAGTGAATTACTGCAGAGTACGCCAATGGAGTAGGTGGTGAAACGGGGTTTGGTTCCTGTTAGTTGATAGTAAATAGGTGAAAATACAGCCGCTATACGGGCTAGCCATACAGGCACCCTTAGGGAGGGCGCCTTTACTCCGCTTATCTCTTGCAGCATTAACATTAACTGGTGGACGGTAACCTGTTCACCGGACAGGATATATCTCTCACCGCTTTGCCCCTTATCACCGGCAAGGATAATGCCTCTTGCCACGTCACGGACATCGACATAATCGTATGTACCATCTATGTAGACTTTGAGGCTGCCATTAACGAAATCTATCGTCAACTGTCCCATCTCGGATACCCTGTAATCATAGGGACCTATGACCCCCGTCGGGTGGACTATCACCGCATTGAGCCCCCGTTCTACACCGTCCAGTACAGCCAGGGTAGCCCGGGCTTTGCTTCTGCCATAACCCTTCGGCACTCTATCGGGATTGCAGGGGAGTGTTTCATCTATCATGGTGCCATGAGGCGGCTCTTCAATGGCGTGGATGGAGCTGGTATAGACCAGTCTTTGAACACCTGTCTCCATGCAGGCTTTTACCACATTCTGTGTCCCGACAACATTTACCTGGTGCAGTAGCCTGCCCCTTCCCGGCAGTATTGAAATTATACCGGCCAGATGATATACGATTTCGCTGTCCTTGAAAGCCTGTGTAAGGGAGCTAGCATTACAAACATCGCCTTCGACCACCTCCACCTTAAGCCCCTTAAGGGGTGTTGTGTCTTCGGCGGGTGGTATTACTGCCCTTACCTTCTCGCCCCTTGCTAACAGCTGGCGAACGAGGACGTTGCCTATATGCCCGGTGGCACCGGTAACTACGACCATACTTATTTACCAGAACTGGATTGTTTAGTAAGTTTAGCAGTTACCGGTCTGGCTATCAATCTGTTAGCCGGTACTGTGGCAGGTATTAAGGGAGGTTTCAATGAAGGTATAACGTCAGCCTAAAGAAGGCGTCTTAAATTGGGGCAGCCTGTACTTATCTTTTTTCTTTTTCGGTAGGGTGGGGTGGTGCCCATTTGGGCGGGATTGGCAGATTATCCCCGAAGCGTATCCAAAAGTATTCATCCAGAAATTTAACTAAAGATTTCTGGCAACCATATTCGCTGTACCCCAGCTTGTCTGAAAGAAACTGCTCTGGTGAACCGGAAAATCCCTGTTCCCTGAAGCTTGTGGTAACTTCCTGCATATTCTGCTGTGTGATTTTTAACCACTGTATCAGGTTGGTAGTGCCCTCCAGTAGGTTAAAGTGGTTTGATATGTCAAGGTTCAGTAGCGCAAATAACCTGTCGTTTAGCAGGTGAGCTATCTTTGATATTCCTGTCAGCCACAAGCCATTTATAGAGTAAAGGCTGAGGTATACCTTGCTTATGCTCTCCGTTAAATCGCTGTCTGAGAGGTCACAATCCAGCAGAGTGATGTCTTTAAGTAGAGCTATCTCTGGCTGCAGCTTGGCTATCTCTGCCAGAACATTCCTCGCCAGATTATTCCCGATTAACAGGTCATAGTTTTCAATATTTATATGATTTAAAATTACTTTCTCTTCAAACTCCTTAATATTGATATCCATAGGTGCTTCTCTCAACTTGGAAATGAAAGAGGTATCCTGCATAATCTTGCAGTACCTGTAATCGCCAGCCGATCTGTAGTAGAAACATAAAGCACCCCAGGCAAGTTGGTTGAAGTTCATATTATTGCTGACCCCCTTTATCGTTACCTCTTTTTTGTATAACCTTTATAACTATAGGCTGCATTATTTTACACTATCTGGTGGGTATTATAAATTATTTTAGATTAACTTTTAGGCTATAAATTAAGTAAATAGTAATAGACCTTAGTTTATTTTAGTAGATACAGCATTAAATCACCGACATTGGTACCGGTATTACCGGTTACTACTAATGAGTTGCCAATCCGATTAAGCAATGTATTGCTGTCATACCTGTCAAGGTAGGATTTAATATTTAATGCATTGGTTTTAGCCTCAGCCAGAGAATTGTTGTCAACAATGGCACCGGCAACATCCGGCAGGAAGTCTGAGCCGTCGCTGCCGACGCTGGCAACCAGCCACTGGCCGGGATATCTAGTCATTGCCAGTATGGATAAGGCGGCATAGTGCTGGTTGCGGCCTCCCTTACCAGCCGGGGTGGGCAGTCTGGGGGTCGTTTCGCCGCCGATAATTAAAGCGTTGTAACCGGCATATTCTGTTTCCAGTATCTCATCCGCCCTTTTCATGGCAACGTCGGTAGTATCCCCCTTCTGGTCGGCAGTAACAAGGTAAGGGGTGAATCCTGTCTCTCGTGCTTTAATCAACATGGCTTCCAGAGCCA
>DAOWJL010000009.1 GCA_030640385.1 Dehalococcoidia bacterium
CCTTGGTAAGCCGTTACCCTACCAACTAGCTAATCAGCCGCAAGCCCCTCCCCAAGCGCCCGAAGGCTTTGGTGATGAAGCATTACCTCCACCACAACATGCGGTATTACCCTCAGTTTCCCGAGGCTATTCCCCACTTAGGGGCAGGTTACTTACGTGTTACTCACCCGTTTGCCACTGCCTTGATAAAATCAAGGCCGTTCGACTTGCATGCATAATGCACGCCGCCAGCGTTTATCCTGAGCCAGGATCAAACTCTCAAAACATAAAGAGTGTTTAATTGCTTACGCTTTTTAACCTTCCTTCCGCTATCCAGTTGTTAAGGTACGATTTATGTAGAAGAATATTATCATAATACCGCTACCTTGTCAACTGAACCCTGATAGCCTTCAATACTAATTGACACCAGCCCTGCTGCTTTACTAAACTAATTAAGTTATTATTTATGAATGGGAGGAATATTTGCCTGAAATTGAAGATATTGCTTCCCGGATAGCCGGGGAATTCAAAAAGCATAAAGCAGAATATATAGAAGCCCACCTTGAGCAATCCAGCTCCAGCCATATTGCCTACCGCGGTAGAAAGCTGGAATCCATCGGTAAGAGCAGCAGTATCGGCGGTAACATACGCGCTTATGTAAAAGGTGGCTGGGGTTTTACCAGCTTCAATAAACTTGACGAAGCAATATCACGCATCGAGCTGGCTATAGAGCAGGCGCAGCTGGCTGGCAGAGAAGAAGGTAAACTGGCAGTGGTGCCGCCGGTGATAGATAAGGTGCCCTCCGGTATTGACAGAAATCCGGTAGATATTCCCCTGTCCGCTAAAAAGCAATTACTGGATGAATACAACGATATCATCTGGCAAACTCCAAAGCTGCAGACATCGGTCATCGGCTATGGCGATGGTTACAAAAAGTCCATCTTCATCAATTCTTCAGGCAGCTTCATTAAGCAGGAGAGAGCAGATGTCACCCTGCGCCTGACGGCGGTTGCTACCGATGGCAACGAAGTTCAGCAGGCGAACCTGAGCATAGGTAGCCGCGGTGATTTCAACCAGATTCAGAACCTCCACCGGCAGATCGCAGAAATGGCGAAGCACTCCGTTGAGCTGTTATCGGCACCCCAGGTCAAGGGGGGTGAATATACCGTTGTCCTGGACCCGGTGCTGGCCGGGGTCTTCGTCCACGAGGCTTTCGGCCACCTTTCCGAATCGGATTTTGTCTATGAAAACGAAAGTATGCGCCAGATTATGACCCTGGGCAAGGAATTCGGCGGCAGACACCTTAACATTATCGACAGCGCCCTCGTGCCCGGTCTCAGGGGCAGCTACAAATACGATGATGAAGGCGTGCCGGCCACCAAAACCTATCTTATCCATGAAGGTAAGCTGGTGGGGCGGCTGCACTCCAGGGAAACTTCAGCCAGGATGGGTGAAAAGCCCACCGGCAATGCCAGGGCAATCAGCTATCGCTATCCGCCCATCGTGCGTATGACCAATACATACATAGAGCCGGGAACGGTTGCTTTCAACGATATGATAGCCGATATAAAGGAGGGGGTCTATGCCAAAAACTGGTACGGCGGCACTACCAGTATGGAGATGTTTACCTTCTCCGCCGGTGAAGCCTATATGATACGCAATGGTAAAATCGCCGAATTATTACGTCCGGTGGTGCTCAGCGGTAACGTCTTTACCACCCTTAAAAATATAGACGCCATTGGCAATGACCTGGATATGAACCAAGGTGGCGGCTGTGGCAAAGGGGAGCAGTCACCATTGCCGGTTTCAAACGGCAGCCCGCATATCCGTATTCGCCGTTGCCTGGTGGGAGGTGCTTAATGGAAGAAATACTGGAAAAGGCAAAAAAGGTAGCCGAAGCCGCCGAGGTATTTCTTGTTACCTCTGAAGAAATCCCGGTGCAGTTCGAAGCCAACCGTCTGAAGCATATCCAGAGCAAGCAGAGCCAGATTGTAGCGCTGCGTATTATCAGTAAGGGCAGAATTGGTTACAGCGTCACCACCAACCCGGATGATGTGGACGGTCTTGTCGATGCGGCAGTGGAGACAGCCGAGTTCGGCATGCCAGCCAGGTTCGAGTTCCCCACCCCAAGCACCTACCCACAGGTTGAAATATACGATAATAAAGTTGAATCTGTATCGCTTGAACGAATGGTAAGTCTGGGAGAGGAAATGATAACCGCAATAAAGGGGCATAATGCGGATATCATCTGCGAAGCCGGTGTTTCAAAAGATTTTGTATCTGTAAAAATAATAAACTCCAGTGGTAATAGCGCAGGCTACAGCAAGAGTATCTTCAGCCTGGGAATGGAAGGCAGCCTCATCCGCGGCACCGATATGCTTTTTGTGGCTGAAAGCAAGAGCTCCTGCCACCCGCTTAATACTGCTAAAAGTATAACAGATAATATCATCAGGCAGCTGGAGTGGGCTAAAGAACAGGCTGCGGTGCCGGCAAAAACCCTTCCTGTAATATTTACACCCAACGGTGTTGCCAGCGCCTTAATAAGCCCGCTGATGGTAGCCTTTAACGGCAAAACGGTTCTTGAGGGTGCGTCACCGATAGGCAACCGGCTGGGTGAGCCTGTTTTTGACAGCAAATTCAATCTCCGGGATGATGCCACCATAGACTATCGCCCCGGTAGCCACCCCTTCGATGACGAGGGAGTCTCCAGCCGGCGCACACCTCTAATTGAAGCCGGCATTCCTGTTAATTTCATCTACGACCTGCAAACAGCCGCCCTGGTTGATAAACAGAGCACCGGCAACGGCAAACGCCATGGCGGCGGGCTGCCCTCGCCATCACCGAATGCTTTCGTTATTCAACCCGGCGATGTCTCTTTCGATGATATGCTGGCTGATATAAAGGAAGGGCTTGTCATTGAATACCTTATGGGAGCCGGGCAGGGAAATATACTGGGCGGTGATTTCAGCGGCAATGTCCTCTTGGGCTATAAAGTGGAAAATGGTAAAATAAAAGGCAGGGTTAAGGATACAATGGTTTCGGGTAACGTTTATCAGTTGCTTAAAGAGATAACAGCCATTGGCAATGATAACAAATGGGTTGGCAGCTTTCTCAACAGCCCGTCCATTTATTGCCCCGGCCTTTCGGTTTCGGTTAAGGATTAGTTATATAGAGGTGAACTGTAATTAACGCCAAGGATTTAGTTAAAATTTATGCCCGGCCAAGGCTCAACTCGCCCAATATGCTTGCTGCCTGGCCTGGTATAAGCAACGTGGCTATGATAGTCGCCACATACCTGAGCAAGAAACTGGAGCTCAAGCAGCTGGCAGAGGTGCACGCCCCCTACTTCTTTGACCCTATCGGAGTTCTGGTAAAGAGCAACATTATAGAGGAACCCCAGTTCCCGCAGAGCCTTTTCTATTACTGGAAAAACCGCCCCGGCAAGAGCGACCTGATCCTGTTTATCGGAGACGCACAACCAACCACAAAGGGATATGATATGGCTAATTGTGTCCTTGATATAGGGCAGAGGTTTAAAGCAAAGAAAGTTTTTACATGTGCCGCTGCCCTGACCCGCATACACCATACGGAACAACCCAGGGTCTGGGGGGTGGGGACCAGCCCGGCGGTAGCCAGTGAGCTTGAAAAATATGACCTGGTGCGGGGAGGTAACCTCCAGATTGCCGGATTGAACGGTTTACTGCTTGGCGCAGCCAAGAAAAGGGATATTGACGGCATCTGCCTGCTTGGTGAAGTGCCGACATATGCCACCAGGATGCAGAATCCGATAGCCGCACTGGCTATATTAAACAAACTAACCGTGATGCTGGATATTGAAATTGATACCGGCGAATTAGCCCACCTTGCCAGTGAAACAAAGGAAACTATGAAACAGGTGGCTGCCGAGGCTATGGAAGAGTACATAGACTACTTCACCGAGCCTATCTGGGAGCGTGGAGAAGATGAAGAGGAAGTGAAGTAACACTTTGGAAGACAATTTACCACCCATCGAGCAGATAATCAGCGACCTTGCCGATGACAATCAGCCAATACTGAATGTCAGGCTAGCTGAACTATCAGACCTGAATCCTCAACAGTTAAAACTTCTTAACAATACCTGGCAGAGCATTGAAGTGAAACGGCGGCGGCAGATTATGCACCGCCTTTTAGAACTGGCTGAGGATGATGTTTGTCTCAACTTTGATGGCATATTCAAATACAGTCTGAAGGATGAGGATGAAGAAGTGCGCATCACAGCCATTGAAAGTCTCTGGGAGAATGAAAAAACATCCCTTATTGAGCCACTGACCGATTTAATGAATAACGACCGCTCGCAGAAGGCCCAGGCGGCAGCAGCCTTAGCACTGGGTAGATTCGCTCTGCTCGCCGAGAACCTGAAAATCTCCAAGGACTACGCCACCCGCTTGAGCCGGTCGCTGCTTGCTACCCTGGCCGATAGCAGTAAGCCTATAGATGTCAGGCGCCGGGCGCTGGAAGCAGTCGCACCTCTTAGTCTTCACCAGGTGAAGCAGGCAATCACCGGGTCTTACCATAACGGCGATCCTTTGCTTAAGGTCAGCGCTATATATGCCATGGGTAAAAACTGCGATCCCTGCTGGTTGCCGATTCTGTTATCAGAGCTAACCACTAACGATTCTGAAATACGCTATGAAGCGGCGGCAGCTTGCGGTGAGCTGGGGGAGCAAGAGGCAGTTCCTTACCTTATTGAGCTTATTAACGATGATGATGCTGATGTTCAGATGGCATCTGTTCAGGCGCTGGGAAAAATCGGCGGCAGCGAAGCCAGGGAACACCTGAAGAAGTGCCTCGACCACCAGAGTGAAGCCGTCCGCCAGGCAGCTACACAGGCATTGTATGAGCTGGAAATAATCACAGAGCCTATCAGTCCCCGTTATATAGATGACGGAGAACTGTATGGCTAAAGATGACAAAGCCATCCTGTGCCGCAAAAGCCTGGCTGATGCTCCGGCAGACTACACCTGGCAGACAGACCCGGAACTGGCTCACCTGACAGCCACAATACCAATAACCACCAGCCTTACAGACTACCTTTTGGAATACGCCAGCCAAATAAACCATGAACATCCGTCAAAACACCAGTTTGCTATCAAAACCCGCGATGGCAGGCACATCGGTAATTGCGCCTGCTACGGCATTGACAAAGCAAAGGGCGAAGCCGAAATAGGCATCATGATAGGTGACCGCCGTTACTGGGACAAGGGCTATGGTACTAATGCGGTGAGTTCTCTCGTACAATATACCTTTAACCAGGTTAACTCTATACGAATCCACTTAAAGACCCTGGAATCTAATAAAAGGGCTCAAAGGTGCTTCTTCAAATGTGGCTTCACCGTGTGTGGGAATATAATAAACAATGGAAATAATTTTGTCCTCATGGAACTACTTCGCAGCCAGTGGCAGCAAAACAAGGATAAATATCCGCAGTCATGCCAATTGATTCTCCGGTAAAAACTATGGAAGGAAGAACCGGTTTTATGGCAAATAAGGATATAACCAGCCTGGAAGACCTGCTAAAGGAAGTAAAGGTAGACAAGGTTGGTGCAGTCAACCTCGGCAATTGGAAAGATACTCCTCTATGGAAGGATGCCCAAAAACTCCTGCCGGGAGCAAAATCAATAGTCGTGCTGGCTATGGAGTTATTCTCCGAGATTGTTAACCAGACAACGTCAAAAGCTATTGTAGGGGATTTAGCTCTCCGCGATCTCTATCTGGCTAACAGCGGTGTTATAGAAGGTCACCTTGATTGGGAAGGCTATAAACTGATAAAGAAACTGCATGTCCGGGATTACAAGGGATTACTGCTACCCGCCGGTGGCAGCCCCTATGACGCCAGGTTCCTTGAAGGCCCTTTATCCTATAAAAACGTGGCTGAGGCAGCAGGTACAGGTATTATCGGCTGGCACAGCCTGCTTATTACGCCCGAATATGGCCCCAGGGTTAGATTAGCCTGCATCGTCACCGATGCCCCGTTTACCGGCTCAACACCCACCGACATGGAAAGCCCCTGTATCAAGTGTGGCGGCACCTGTATAAAGATTTGCCCGGCAAAGGCAATCCGGAAGCCACAGGGAGATGAAGCCTACCGGCTGGATAAATATGCCTGTTGCAGCTACTATACCGCTTCGGGAATGTGTGCCGAGTGTCTCAGGGTCTGCCCCGCCGGTAGAACCACCAAATAATCAACTCTAAGTATCACTCTTGGATGGCAGCCTGACAACCGCCGTGCCTGTTAGCGTCTTCTCTTCCCCGGGATTCTCCGCCCAGATTCTCAAGGTTACCAGATGCTGGTTTTCTTCAATATACTTTTTTATTACCTTCCCCTGGCATGTAAGGGCTTCCCCCGGAAAGTTTTTTCCTTTATACGATAGGGATAACTTACTAATATTACCCTTATCACCCACCCAATCGGTGAGCATCTGCCCTAAAAATGCGCCGGCTAGCTGGCCGTGTACGATAACACCGGGCAACCCCTGCTTCAGGGCATAGTCTTTATCATAGTGAATGGCATTATAGTCCCCGGAGGCACCAGCCCACATCACCAGCTGAGTGGTTGTCGGCTGCTTTATTAGCTGAGTAATGTTACTACCCTCAACTACATCTTCATAATATAATTGCTTACCCACAGCCAATTTACCCTTCTAATAAATAATGGTCATCTGGCGACATTCGGCTACCAGCTCTTTCTTCTGGTTTTTATAAACCATCTCAATGGTAACGAATAGCATTTTCCCCGTACTTCCCTGCCGCTCTCTTATATTTCTGATTTTATTGGTTACCGTGATAACATCCCCGGGTCTTATTTCCTTATAATTCTCAAGCTCGGTGCTGCCGTGAAGTACTGTAATTTCAGGGTCTGATATTAAATCCTGCAGTATCTTGCCAAAGCCCAGGGTTAATACAAAATTCAGCGATGCAATAATGCCGCCATAACCGGCTTTAACGCCATACTCCTCGTTCTGCCACAGCGGATTGGGGTCTCCGATAGCCCGGGCAAAGCGCTTTATCATCCCCTTTTCAATCTCATATACAAGGGGCTTCTCCTCAACCCCGACCCGGCTCTCCAGTTCCTTTATTTTCCCTGAATCAATGGTCATATATGCCAACCTTTAAAGCCAATGCACAATAAGGATTAAAAAGTCTATCCCAGCCACACCAGCCGTGTCAAGAAACTTGCAGATACCTCCCGTCATTGACTATTAAAATATGCTATAATGCACCCAGCTTTTATAATAAAGGGTTGTAATGGTCACTAAAGTTACCCGATCATCAGTTGAACCGAACGACATCCCCGCCATTCAGACATCAAACCTGACCAAACTATTCGGCAGCCTGGTTGCCGTTGATGGCATTAACCTGGAAATTAAAAAGGGAGAGCTGTTCGCTTTTCTGGGACCCAACGGGGCTGGTAAAACAACCACCATCAGTATGCTCAGCTGTCTGCTTAAGCCCACCAGCGGCACCGCCACTATTATGGGCTATGATATAAATAAGGAGCCCTATAAGATCAAACAAATCATAGGAGTATCCCCACAGGAAACAACCCTATCGGAGCACCTCAATTCTATGGAAAATCTGGCTCTGGTGGGGTATCTTCATAGTATTGAACCCAATAAGTTAAAGGCCTGGTCAAAACTTATGCTGGAAACGATGGGATTGACTGATAGAGCTAAAGACCAGGTCAGGAAGCTCTCCGGTGGTATGAAAAGAAGGCTGAGTATTGCTATGGCGTTGATTCACAATCCACAGATTATATTCCTTGATGAGCCCACCCTGGGCTTGGACCCACAGGCAAGAAGAGCCGTCTGGGACTATATCTCCCGCCTTAAGGGCGATAAGACGATCCTGCTGACGACTCACTATATGGAAGAGGCGGATATTCTGGCTGACCGCATCGGTATTATTGACGAGGGCAGGATTGCAGCTCTGGGTACAAGCCTCGAGCTTAAAGCTGATACAATTGAAACACACACGATGGTTGTCTACGCCTGGAACCTGACGCAGAAGGTCATTATGGAACTGCGTAACCGATACGAAAAAATAGAGATAAGCAACGGTACGATGACGTTAAGCGATAAAAAGCTTGATTTCAAGGATATTATCGACCGGCTACATGCCGCCGGTACAGTCGTTCGCTCAGCATATATAAAAGAGCCGACTCTTGAGGACGCCTTCCTCAAGATAACCGGAAAGGAATTGAGGACATGAGGTTCTGGCAGCTGTTTACAAGGAGCCTCAAGGAAACATACCGCGACCCTCTGGCGTTGGGTTTTTTACTGGCTTTCCCGCTTATGTTTATGCTTCTTTTCGGCGCCGCATTCGGTGGGGATACTGCCCCCAGCTTTACCATCGGCATAATAGATAACGACCAGACCGAAGTATCACAGGGCTTTGTTACTGACGTCCTTGGCGAGGAGATAGAGACGATTGAGACCACCAACTTTGATGACACCGATACTGCTCTGGAAGAACTTAAATTAGGCAATATCAGTGCCTATATCGTTCTTCCCGACGGCTTCGGCGGGCAGGTATTGCAGATACGGCAGGGCGAAGAAGGTAATATAGCGTTAAACATCACCTTTGATGAAAGCGACCTGTTTGTATCAGAGCAGGTTATCTCAATCATCAATGCCGCCACCCGCGAATTTGCCAGAATCGAGATACCGATAACTATCAACGCCAATCCCATTAACATTGAGACGGATATAAGTCAGATTGACTTCATCGCACCGGGAATAATAATCTTCGGCCTTCTAATTATGATACCCACCTCAGGGCGAATTATGCTGAGGGACAAGGAGAACCGGTTCCTGAATCGTATGCTTACCACCCCTACCAAACCCTGGGAGTTCATTGCCGGCTATTCGCTGAGCATGGTGGTTCTTGCCATCGCCCAGATATTGATTTTTATCCTGCTGGGCTGGCTGTTTGGTATGGATATTGTCGGTAGCATCTTGCTGGCATTTCTTATCTTCCTGTTGACTGCCATTTGCAGTATCGGCATCGGTATGGTCGTCGCTTCTCTCTCCAAATCCGAAAACCAGGGAGAGTCGCTCAGCTGGCTGTTCTCTATGCCGCTCGCCATCCTCTCCGGTGTCTGGTTCTCCTCGGAGTTCATGCCGTCATATATGCGCACCTTTGCCGACCTCTTCCCCTTCTCCCACGCCGTCGAGGCATCACGGGCTGTCATTACCCGCGGCGTCGGCATGGAAGCGATAAGTGGCGACTTTTTCTTCCTCGTCGGTTGGGCTGCCGGTATCTTTATTATCGGCACTATACTATTCAGCAGAACTATGCGCAGTTAAAGCTTATGATAGCAATTGAATGGCTTTGCGATAGACTAAAAATAATCGACCAGAGCAGATTACCTCACGAAGAAGTCTACCTTGAGCTTAGCGGCTATCAGGATATTGCCCGGGCGATAAGGGATATGAATATCCGTGGCGCACCGGCTATCGGCGTCGCCGCCGGCTATGGCACCGCCCTGGGTGCCAATGCCATTAAAACCACAGATATGAACCAGTTCCAAAAAGAGCTTTCAGAAGTTATAGAAACCCTGGTTTCCACCCGCCCCACCGCCGTGAACCTTTTCCGTGTCGCCGAACGCATGAAAAAAGTGGCTGCTTTTGGCAAAGACGTGGAGGAAATAAAGAAAGCGCTGACAGATGAAGCGGTTAAAATACATTTCGAAGAGGAAAAGGCGACTGAAAAGATCAGCCATCTCGGCGCCGAGCTTTTAAATGATGGCTTCGGCGTCCTGACCCACTGCAATACGGGTCCCCTCGCCACCGCCGGTCACGGCACCGCCCTGGGGGTAATAATCTATGCCCACCGGCAGGGCAAGAAACTCAGGGTGTTTGTCACCGAAACCCGCCCCCGCTGCCAGGGGGCAAAGCTGACCGCCTGGGAGCTGAAGCAGGCCGGCGTGCCCTTCACCCTTATAACCGATTCCATGGCCGGCTACTTTATGAAACGGGGAGAGATTGACTGTGTCATTGTTGGTGCTGATAGAATTGCCGCCAATGGCTATACTGCTAATAAGATTGGCACATATACCCTGGCGGTACTTGCCAATGCACACGGCATACCTTTCTATGTCGCCGCACCGACGACCACCATTGACTTCTCCCTGATCAGTGGATACCAGATCCCTATTGAAGAGCGAAGCCCGGAAGAAGTAACCCATATCCAGGGGATGAGAATAGCCCCCGAAGGAACTCAAGCCGCCAACCCCGCCTTTGACATTACCCCCAGCCAGTACATCACCGCCATCATCACCGAAAAGGGTATAATAAAACATCCTCTGGGGGAGGGGATTGGGAGGGTAGCTTAGAGAATGAGCAAGAGAAATAAAACTTACAAGCGTGTAAAATTTACACCACCTGTTATTAAAGAAGCAGAAAAGCTACTTGTTTCTATTCTGGACAAAAAAGATAGAAAAATGACAGGTCAAACCTTAAGATTAAGACAATCCGATATAGATTACCGTGATTATGACGAAAATGAGGAAGAGTCATTTTTTTCAGACTATTTAAAAGAATTTGTATATGCTTCTTTTAGTAAGCATTTTAATTGGGGTGAAGGGGAAATATCATTTGAGGCTTATTTCCATACAAATGGACATGAATATACTACAGTTGGTGTATCAATGCCAAATATAAACCATGTTGAGAAGGTTTTTAACTTCTTAGAATCAAAGGTAGAAGACTGTAGTTTATCTCCAGAACCGACAATACCTAATAAAAGAAAAACCGACTGGATTAAAGAAATAACTAATAAAGTAGACAGGTATTGCCCTATAGCAGGTCGAAAACTTAAAACAGCGTTAATTAAGCTTGAATCAAAGAATGAAGAGGAATGGCAGAGTGCCTGTATGCTGGTAAGAGATGCATGGATAGAATTAGCCGATAAATTATGCAAAGCAGGTAATGTTGATACTTCGGATATTAAAGCTGATTCTGTAGTTGAAAAGCTTAGAAAGCTTAAAATAGATAAAGCCGACGAGAAACTTTTTAATCTTGCTAGAGATTCCTTTAATCTCTGTTTTAAACACCATAAGCGTTCTATTGAAAACGATACCGCTGTCGCTTGTGTAGTTTCATCTATTGTATCAATGAAAACGGTAATTCAGGAGGTTCTTAATGCCCCAAGCTAAAGTGGGGGTGATTGGCGGCACGGGATTGTATGACGTGGAGGGGCTGGTGGAGGTGGAGGAGGTTAGCCTTGATACCCCATTCGGCAAGCCGAGCGATGTTATAATCACCGGCAAACTGAGCGGGGTGGGGGTTGCCTTCCTGCCGCGGCACGGGCGGGGGCACAGCATAATGCCCACCGAAGTTCCGTCAAGGGCTAACATATACGCCCTGAAATCGCTGGGGGTGGAAAGTATCATCGCCATAAACTCCGTCGGCAGCCTGAAGGAAGAGATAAAACAGGGAGATCTAGTCATCCCCGACCAGCTTATAGACCGCACCAAAAGCAGGGTAAATAGCTTCTTCGGCGGCGGTATCGTCGCCCATATCCAGTTTTCTGAGCCGTTCTGCCCGCAGCTACGGCAGGTTCTATACAGGGCAGCCGTGGAGGCGGGGGCAAATGCCCACCCCGGCGGCACCTACGTGGTGATGGAGGGTCCCGCCTTCTCCACAAAAGCCGAATCCCACCTCCACCGCTCGTGGGGGGCGGATGTTATCGGTATGACGGCTCTGCCCGAAGCCAAACTGGCACGCGAAGCCGAAATCTGCTACGCTATAATCGCCTGCGCCACCGACTACGACGTCTGGCACGAAACGGAAGGGGAAGTGGGGGTGGGGGTCATCCTGGAAACGATGCGCCGCCAGGAAGAACTTTGCAAGCAGATAATAAAGTTTTCCATCCCCAAAATAGCAGACGTTGAAGGCTGTAAATGCTCCGGCGCACTTCAGGGAGCTATCGTTACCGCACCGGAAGCAATGCCGGCTGAGACAAAGAAAAAGCTGGACCTGTTAATAGGAAAGTATATCCGTTGAGGATTTGAAATATGCCCGATACAAGATTTGGTTGCCTGCCGACGATGATAGGCAGCATGCCCCACACCGACCCGGAAAAGGCATGCGCTCTGGTCAACCATTATTTGAAGGACATACCCGCCTGGCCACAGCTGCCCAAACGCTCTTTCAGGGAGAATATGTCGGTGCAGTTCAGCCAGGGGTTCCCCGGCATCATTGAAAAGGATAACAGTGTTTATGTGGACCGCTCCATAGACTGGGACGAGCCTCTGGAGGAGCTGTATAATGCTTACCTTGAAAATAATATTGATAAATACCCGGTCGGCGCCGATTATGCCGCCGGATTGCATACTTTCCTTTCCCGAACAGATTTAAAACCAGGGGCGGTCAAGGGACAGATAACAGGCCCCATTAGCTGGGGACTTAGCGTCACCGATGACAGCAAACGAGCCATACTATATGACGATATGCTTTCCGACGCCGCCGCCAAGCTGCTGCGTCTCAAGGCAGGCTGGCAGGAAAAGGCACTGAGTAAAATCTCCAAAAATACGATTCTCTTTATTGATGAGCCGTCAATGGCTTCCTACGGCTCCGCCTTCTTCTCCCTGCCCAGAGAGAGAGTTATCAGCCTGCTGGAGGAGGTTCTGGACGGCATCAGCGGAATCAAGGGTATCCACTGCTGCGGCAATACGGACTGGCCTATAATTCTCGGCACCAGCACCGATATTCTCAGCTTTGATACCTATAACTATGCCGAAAGCCTGACCCTTTACCCCGCAGAAGTAAAACAATTTCTGGACAGGAACGGGGCTATCGCCTGGGGCATTGCGCCCAACGCCGAAGACAATCTTAACACGGAAACGGTATCCAGCCTCAAAGACCGCCTGGAAGAAGCGATGTCACCTTTTACCAGAAAGGAAATACCATTCAGACAGCTGGTTGAGCAGGGGCTACTGACCCCCAGCTGTAGCCTGTCCCTCCTCACCGAAGAGGCAGCCGCCCATACACTTGAACTTCTAGCCGGGCTATCTCAAGAGATAAGAAAGCGTTACGGATAAAGGAGGGTCTTTATGGAATGCAGCATCGATGCCAATAAAGCTATCTGCAACTGCACCTACGAACCCTGTTCCAGAAAGGGCAAATGCTGTGAGTGTATCGCCTATCACCTCAAGTCTGATGAGCTACCCGCCTGCGTCTTTCCCAAAGATATAGAAAGGACTTTTGACCGCTCATTTACCCGCTTTTCCGGTTATGTATCACACGGCAGATAGCCTGTCGTTAAAATAATGTCTTTTGGATTATACTATCAGCACTATCATAAATAAAGATTTAAGGAAATAAACAGCTATGTCCCTTTCAGAATCAGAGGAAATTGAAATAAACCCCCTGTTTAATGCCACGTTTGTTATCATCAGTGAAAGCATTAACAATATTTTTCCGGATTACAACAGCCGCAGATTCTACAGGTCTCTTTTAACCGGTGGCAAAACGATGGCAAATGCAGTGGCTGCCAGGTGCCAGGGGCTAAGGGAAGTCTGCGGTGATATTGATAAGACAAAGGCGCTGGCTCTAACCAAATTGTTCACCCTGCTTATGCTATCACAGACCTTCCGCTGGCTTGAGAATCAGGAATCAGAAACAGAATATACTGATAATCTCAATCTGTCTGCGGTGTCAATTATCTTAAACCTCTTTGATGATAACTCCGAGGAGTCAGTTAAAGATTTCATAAATATGGATGCCCAGTTCAGGTATGAGCTGAAGCACCACGACCACATGACACATATGGCAGTACTTCTACTGGCTAAAGCCTGTGAAGCCTGCGGTCACAAGTGCATCGAATGGAGCAAGGTTTCCTTTCCCTTTAAGTCACTGCAGCCACTGACCGCCTCCAGGGCTATTGTCGATGCGGCAACGATAAACAGTGTAAACGACATCCGGGTAGTAATAAGCAGCATTTCCTCCGGTGTGCAGGCAATGGTTAATTACCACGAGGAGCATACTGAATCTTGATACCCAAGCTACCCGATATGGTTCAGGCATTACTGGAACCAGAAGCCTACCCCGAAGCGACAGAAGGTGTTGAACTAGAGCAGACCCAGATGTCTTTTGTCTTTCTGACCGATAGCTATGCTTACAAGATAAAAAAGCCGGTAAATCTGGGTTACCTGGACTATACCACCCTGGAAAACCGTCTTTTCTACTGCAAAAAAGAGGTAGAGCTCAACAAAAGGCTTTGCCCCGACGCCTATCTGGGGGTGATAACTATAAACCGTCAGCAGGATAGTTTTTCAATCGGCGGTGCCGGCGAGGTAATAGAATATGCGGTAAAAATGCGCCGCCTTCCCCGGGAACTCATGATGGATACGCTGCTCGAAAGCAACAGCGTATCAACCGAAATGATAAGCCGATTGGCTGATAAAATAGCAGCCTTTCATAGACAGGCAGAGACAAACGGGGAAATAAGCATCTTCGGCAAAGTTGATACCATCAGCCAGAACACCGAAGAGAACTTCAGCCAGACAGAAAAATATATCGGCAGAACTGTATCCAGCCACCAGTATCAGCAAATCAAAGAATATAACCGCAGCTTTATCAGTGAAAACGCCGACCTTTTTGGAAAAAGGATAAAAAATAACCGAATAAGGGACTGCCATGGCGACCTGCGCACGGCTCACATCTGCTTTGAAAACGGCATCTGCATCTACGACTGCATTGAATTCAACGACCGCTTCAGATACGGCGATGTTGCCTCTGAGGTTGCCTTCCTGGCGATGGACTTAGACCACCACGGGCGGGCAGACCTCGGCCACAGCTTTGTTAAAGAATACATAACCCAGAGTCGGGACGGAGAATTAAACTATCTGCTAAACTTCTACAAGTGCTACCGCGCCTACGTGCGGGGCAAGGTAGCCAGCTTCAAGCTGGACGACCCCTATATCACCAAAGGTGAACAGGATGCAGCAACTAAAGCAGCCGGCAGCTACTTTGATTTAGCCTACTCTTATGTAAAGCCAACGCCAAGCCTGTTTATCACCACCGGTCTTGTTGGCAGTGGCAAAACCGCCCTGTCAAAGGCACTTGCCGGGAGAATGGGATTGGTGGTGCTATCATCGGATGTTACCCGTAAGCGTCTGGCACAGATGCCCGCTACCGAACACCGTTTTGAGGAATATGATAGCGGCATCTACTCCCCCGATTTCTCCAGAAAAACCTATGATGCACTTATGGCTGAAGCAAAAAGTATCCTCGCAGAAGGCGGCTCGGTGATTATGGACGCCTCTTTCATAAAAGCCGCGGAGAGGAAAAAGGCAAAAGCGCTGGCTGAGGAAATGAATGCCAGCTTCTATATTTTAGAATGCAAACCGGATGAAGAAACTATCCGCCAACGCCTCAACCAGCGTCTGGAGAAAGGCTCGGTATCGGATGGACGCTGGAAGATATATGAAATTCAAAAGGGACAATTCGAACCGGTGGTAGAAGTGCCACCGCAGAAGCATGTTATAATAGATACGGCACAACCTATCGATAAGATAGTGCGATATGTTCTGGATAAAGTAGCGAGGAGTGAATAATGGCAGAACACAGCAACTCTGATATTAAAGATATCTCCCTGTCTGCCGAAGGCAGGCAACGAATCGAGTGGGCTGGCCGCGAGATGCCGGTGCTCAAGCTTATCGGCCGGCGCTTTGCCGCCGAGAAACCGCTTGATGGCATCCGCATTTCAGCCTGCCTGCATATTACCACCGAAACCGCTAACCTTGCTCTCACCCTTAAAGAAGGCGGGGCTGATATCGTTCTATGTGCTTCCAATCCGCTGAGTACCCAGGATGAAGCCGCCGCCGCACTTGTGGAATACGGCATCCCTACAAATGCCATCAATGGAGAGGATGAGGCAACCTACTACAAACACATAAATACCGCTCTGGCACACAAGCCACAGCTTACTGTTGATGACGGCGCCGATCTGGTTGCCACCATCCACCAGGAGCAGAGCCAGTTAATAAAAGACGTTATCGGCGGTACCGAAGAGACGACCACCGGCGTTATCCGCCTGCGCAGCATGGAAAGAGACGGCAAGCTTAAATATCCCATATTTGCCGTCAACGATGCCCAGACAAAGTACCTGTTTGACAACCGCTACGGCACCGGGCAGAGTACCATCGATGGTATTACCAGAGCAACCAACATCCTGTGGGCCGGCAAGAAGGTTGTCGTCGGTGGTTACGGCTGGTGCGGGCGCGGTGTCGCCATGAGGGCTAAAGGACTTGGTTCCCAGGTAATCGTGGTGGAAGTGGAACCACTGCGGGCGCTTGAGGCGATTATGGACGGCTTCCGGGTGATGCCGATACTGGAGGCTGCCCGCATCGGCGATATATTTATTACCGTTACCGGTGATAAGCATGTAATCGGTAAAAAACATATTGAGGTTATGAAAGACGGGGCTATTTTAGCCAATAGCGGGCATTTCAACGTGGAAATTGACATTCCGGCACTGGAAAACCTGGCTAAAGGCAAGCGTCGTATACGAACTTTTATTGATGAATATACGCTGGAGGATGGGCGTCGCCTCTTTCTTCTGGGCGAGGGCAGGCTGATAAACCTGACGGCCGCCGAAGGTCACCCGGCCAGCGTCATGGATATGAGCTTTGCCAATCAGGCGCTATGCCTGGAGTATATCGTTAAAAACAGGCAACAGCTTGAAGCCAAAGTCTACGGCGTGCCTGAAGTTGTTGATAAACAGATAGCCCGCCTGAAACTTGAATCTATGGGCGTCAAGATTGATAACCTGACAGCGGAACAGGAACAATACCTGAACAGCTGGCAGGAGGGAACATAGAAAGGAGAATTAATGAGTAACAGCTTTGAAAGCTCTCCCAGCTATATGATAACTTCGGAATCGGTTACCGAAGGCCACCCGGATAAAATGTGCGACCAGATATCGGATGCTATTCTGGATGCTATTCTTGAAAAAGACCCCTATGGCAGGGTAGCCTGCGAGGTAGCCACCACCACCGGTCTGGTGATAGTTTTGGGTGAAATTAGCACCAAGTGCTATATTGAAATCCCCCGCATCGTACGCAAGACGGTACGTGAAATCGGCTATACAAAACCCGAATACAGCTTTGACTACCAGTCCTGCGGGGTGATGGTTTCCATAAACGAGCAATCCAGCGATATTGATATGGGAGTCAGCCAGTCTGCGGAGGCTAAAACGAGCCCTGCCGCTGATGACCTTGATAAAACCGGTGCCGGCGACCAGGGGATGATGGTCGGTTTCGCCTGTAACGAGACCCCGGAGCTTATGCCCCTGCCCATTTCTCTGTCTCATAAACTGTGCCGTCGTTTGGCGCAGGTAAGGAAGGACAAAACCCTGCCCTACCTCCGCCCCGATGGCAAATCACAGGTTACTATTGAATACCATAGCGGCAAACCAAAAAGGGTGGACAGCGTGGTCATAGGCGCTCAACACAACGCCAATATCAGCCACGAGCAGATTGAAAAGGACATTATAGAACATGTCATAAAAGAGGTCGTTCCGCCCGAACTGATTGACAGTGATACCAAGTACTATATCAATACCACCGGCCGTTTCGTCATCGGTGGCCCCGTTTCCGATACCGGATTTACCGGGCGCAAGATTCTTGTCGATACTTACGGCGGCATCGCCCGCCACGGTGGCGGTTCTTTTTCGGGCAAAGACCCGACAAAGGTTGACCGCTCGGCGGCTTACATGGCACGCTATATCGCCAAAAACATCGTCGCCGCCGGACTTGCCGACAGGCTGGAAATACAGATTGCCTATGTCATCGGCGTCGCCCACCCGCTGTCTGTCTCTGTAGAAGCCTTTGGTACGGGAAAGGTTGATACTCAGCTTATCAAAGCCCTGATTAAAAAGCACTTTGACCTGCGGCCGGCAGCCATCATTAAAACTCTTGACCTCCTCCGCCCGATATACAAAGCCACCGCCACCTATGGCCACTTCGGCAGAACCGACATTGACCTCCCCTGGGAGAAAACGGATATGGCTGATATTTTAAAAAAAGAGGCAGGATTTTAGGGGATTCGATATTAGTTAATGGTCAAGGGGCGGGTTGCCCCTCCCCTTCCCCTCTGTCATCTTTAACATATACTTCCCTAACCCACCCACCCTCGGGAAGCCTTAAGAAATATAATATAAGCTAAAAGGGAGTTTTAGTACATAGACAATCTGATACTAAAGGGGAGTTTGAGGGGCGAAGCCCCTCATATAAATCTTCCCCTTCCCCTTAGCTAAGGGGAAGGGGATCAA
>DAOWJL010000073.1 GCA_030640385.1 Dehalococcoidia bacterium
CATTCAGGATTTCTTCGGTTGTCTGCAACGGCAGCACCTCGGCGAAGTTCAGTTGCCCGGCAACACGATCCAGCTGATTTTTTTACCGTCGGATAACTAATGCCGAAAATACGCTCCATTTCTTTTATGGAGCTGTGGCATTTTACGAAGGCGGCAATAAAAATCTGGTCCTCCGCCGAAAGGCGGGCCAGTGGCGGTAATTCAAAGCTGCCCTCTATTGCGATATCGCTCTCCAACAAGCGTATTTTTTCGACCACTATTGGCTTGCCCTGTGTCAACCGAGTTAATTCCTGCCAGTCTTTTGCCAATGCACAATTCCTCCTTCCATATTAACTTTATCAATTTATGTATTTACTTTCTTAACTATTATTGCTTTATTATTAACTATGTCAATACTTATATTATAATATTTATTTTTTACAGTATGGCTTAACACCAGTCGTCAAGCCCTACTCAAGGGTTGAATTAATACACTTATTTAATTATAATATTACGACTGGTTGACATTTAACGGTAAATCTGTAACAATGATGCCCGAGTGGCGCAATGGTAGCGCGGCCGACTTGTAATCGGCAGGTTAGTGGGTTCGAGTCCCCTCTCGGGCTGAACCTGCTAATTTTTATGAAGTTTGGGGAGGGGTGCCGGAGTGGTTAATCGGAGCAGACTGTAAATCTGCCGCCTGGAAGGGCTACACAGGTTCGAATCCTGTCCCCTCCACCATGGCAAGATGTATAGGACTGGACATCTAGCTTCATAAGTCTATATAATATAAAAAGGGAATGTGCCCACATAGCTCAGTTGGTAGAGCACGTTCTTGGTAAGAACGGGGTCACCAGTTCGAGTCTGGTTGTGGGCTCAGAATAAAGGGAGGCTGAAATGGCAAAACAGAAATTTGATAGAACAAAACCACACTGCAATGTGGGTACCATTGGCCACGTTGACCATGGTAAAACCACACTAACCTCGGCGATTACCTGGGTATTATCCAAAAAGACGGGCACTTCTTACCGCGCGTTTGACAGCATCGATAATGCACCGGAAGAAAAAGCCAGGGGTTTGACAATTGCCATCGCCCATATTGAATATGAAACCGACAAACGTCATTACGCCCATATAGATTGCCCCGGTCATGCAGACTTCATCAAGAACATGATAACGGGAGCAGCCCAGATGGATGGTGCCATTCTGGTAGTCAGTGCTCCGGATGGCCCCATGCCGCAGACCCGGGAACACGTCCTTCTGGCTCACCAGGTAGAGGTACCGGCTATGGTTGTTGCACTTAATAAAGTCGATATGATGGACGATGAAGAGCTGCTGGAGCTGGTAGAGCTTGAGGTTAGAGAGCTGCTCATTAAATACGACTTCCCTGGCGATGAAGTGCCGGTAATCAGGGTGAGCGCCCTCAAAGCACTGGAGTGCGGTTGTGGCAAGGAAGAGTGCCAGTGGTGTGGACCTATATTAAAACTTATGAGTGAAGTAGACAGGTATATTCCAATACCTGACCGACCTAAAGACCAGCCTTTCCTGATGTCTGTAGAGGATGTATTCAGTATAAAGGGGCGTGGTACCGTACCTACGGGCAGGGTTGAGAGAGGTATCATAAAACCCGGTGATGAAGTTGAGGTCGTTGGCTTACACCACGAGCCACGCAAAGTAGTCGCCACCAGCCTGGAGATGTTCCATAAGATCCTCGACAGCGGTGAACCGGGTGATGCCGTCGGCGTTCTGCTCCGTGGTGTTGAAAGGGAAGATATCGAGCGCGGCCAGGTACTGGCAGCCCCCGGTAGTATTAAACCGCACACCTATGCCGAAGCCGAGGTATATGTGCTGACAAAAGAGGAGGGCGGCAGGCATACACCATTCTTCAACGGTTACAAACCTCAGTTCTACATCAGGACTACGGATGTTACCGGCTCTATTGAGCTGGCGGAGGGCGTCGAGATGGTAATGCCCGGTGACAACACAAAGATGAAGATAAGGCTCCTTTATCCGGTTGCTATGGAGAAGGGATTGCGTTTTGCTATCAGGGAAGGGGGAAGGACTGTAGGCGCCGGTACCGTCACCAAGATTATAGAGTAGTATGGCAAAGAAAACCGAAGCCAGGATTATCATTCATCTTGCCTGCACCGAGTGCAAGGAAAGAACATATACTACTACCAAGAACAAAAGGAATGACCCGCAGCGTCTAGAGCTTAAGAAATATTGTCCTCGCTGCCGTGCCGTTAAGCTCCACAAGGAGGTAAAGTAGCACTTCTCAGTATGGGCATAAAGGATACCTCTCATGTCAAATTCAGCTACTAAGAATAACTCCAGGTTTAGATTTATCGGTGAGACAATTGCCGAACTGAGGAAGGCATCCTGGCTTTCCAGGCGTGAGGCATTTTATCTAACCGGCCTGGTACTGCTGGTCGCCGCTACTGTGGGTGCTATACTGGGGGCCATCGATTACGGCTTTTCCTTTATCGTAGATAAACTAATAATTGGTAACTAATAGCGTTTTATTATGAGAGATGTTGTGACTGCTGAGGATAAAAAGGACTGGTTCGTAGTCCATACATACTCGGGATACGAGGATCGGGTCAGGAAAAACCTTGAGCAACGAATCAAATCTATGGACTCCGATGGAGACATCTCTGAAGTTGTTATACCTACAGAGGATGAGATTGAGGTTAAGAACGGTCAGCGTCGCACGGTAACAAAGAAAATATTACCCGGTTATATTCTCATCCAGATGAAATTGAATGACCTTAGCTGGAGTATTGTACGCAATACTCCCGGCGTAACCGGTTTCGTTGCCAGCGGTAATAAACCAATTCCGCTCGAAGAGGACGAGGTCAAGCGAATAATGAAACAGATGGAAGCCGAAGCGCCTCGTGTAAAAGCCGGCTTCAGGCAGGGGCAGAGTGTACGGGTTATTGATGGACCCTTCATTGACTTTATCGGGACCGTTGATGAAATAGATGGCGATAAGGGCAAGGTCAAGGTACTTCTATCGCTCTTCGGCCGCGAAACGCCGGTTGAGCTTGACTTCCTCCAGGTGGAAAAGCTCTAGTTTTGCCAAGATTATTATTTGGAGATGTAAGTGGCTAAAAAGATTAAGGCTATAATTAAACTACAGTTGCCAGCCGGGCAGGCAAATCCGGCTCCTCCGGTAGGTACGGCTCTGGGACAGCATGGAGTCAATATTATGGCTTTCTGTAAGGAATATAATGAACGTACTTCCAGGCAGGCCGGATCTATAATACCGGTTGAACTAACCATCTTTCAGGACAGGTCTTTTAAATTCATTACCAAAACTCCACCGACTACCGATTTGCTGAAAAAAGCACTGGGTATAGAGAAGGGAGCCGGTGCCGCCGGTCACGATGAAGCGACTGTATTATCCCGTGAGCAGCTGCACGAAATAGCCCGTCAAAAGATCCAGGACTTGAATGCTGTTGATATTGAGGGGGCAGAGAAGATAGTTGCCGGCACCGCTCGCAGTATGGGCATTAAGGTAGAATAGAAAATGACAAAACACACTAAGAACTATAAAGAATCAACCAAACTGATTGATAGAACCAGCGAGTACCCGCCGCAGGAAGCTATCGAGCTGGCAAAGCAGATATCTTATACCAAGTTTGACGAAACGGTAGAACTTCACCTGCGAATGGGCGTTGACCCACGCAATGCCAGCCAGCAGGTACGCGGTGTTGCCCTGCTGCCTCACGGTCTTGGCAAAGAGGTACGTGTACTTGTTTTTGCCCAGGGTGAAGCCGAGAAGATTGCCGGGACAGCCGGTGCAGATATAGTCGGCAGTGAAGATCTTGTTAAGAAGATAGAGGATGGCTGGCTGGAGTTCGATACCGCCATAGCCACCCCTGAAATGATGGGCAAAGTCGGCAAGCTGGGTAAGATTCTGGGTCGTAAAGGGCTTATGCCCAATCCAAAATCGGGTACTGTGGTTGCAGCCAATGACCTGCCTAGAGTTATAGGTGATGCCCGTAAAGGCCGAGTTGAGTTTAAGCTGGATAGAACAGCCATTATTCATTTACCTATTGGCAAGATAAGCTTTGAGGCTGATAAGCTGCTGGATAATCTTACGGCGATTATTGAAGCGATAATAAAAGCAAGGCCCGCCAGCGTTAAGGGCCAGTACATAAAAAGTGCCTTTTTAACGACTACGATGGGTCCCAGTATCAAGCTCGACCTGAGAACGGCACTAACTTTAAGTGCCGCATAATTATTAACAGCCGAATAATATTCGCCGGTCTCATCCGGAGACAGCGGGTGCCGATTGAAGGCTTAATGCATATGCCTGCCGAGGACTGAGGACCTTGATATTTAAACTTTCAAGTCCTTGCGCCTCAGGCACAGGGGCTTTTTTAATAACAGCAGCCAGGAGGTGAAAAGGATGAACAGGGAACAAAAAGCACAGATAATTGAAGAAATAAAGGAATCGATGGCTAAATGCAGCAGCGGTGTTTTAACCGAACACAAGGGATTATCAAACGCCGAGCAGATCTTGCTACGCCGCAAGCTACGCGAAAGCGGCATCGAATACCGGGTAGTCAAGAATACCCTTGCCCGTTTTGCCGCCGAAAAAGCAGGTAAGGATTTTCTCGTCAGTTCCCTTGACGGACCGGTAGCCATCGCCTTTGGCTACGATGACATAACAGAGCCGGCCAGAATTCTTATAGGCTATATCCGCTCTTCAGAATCCACCCTTAGCATTAAAGGCGGCTTTTTAGGTGATCGGCTGCTGAACCAGGATAACGTGAAAACCCTAGCTAGCTTACCATCCAGAGAGGTACTGATAGCCCAGGTTCTTGCCGGGATGCAAAACCCCATCGTTGCCCTTGTAAACTGCTTTGCCCACCCGCTAAGGGAGTTTAGCGGAATACTGCAAGCCAGAATAAAACAATTGGAGGAAGAATAAATGCCTGAAGAAAAAGAGCTAAAAACAACCGAGGAAGCCAGCCCGGCTGAAGTCAAAGAGGAGAAGCCGGTGGCAGAAAAGAAAGCAGCCAAACCGGCAAAGACGACTGCCATCGAAGTTAAAGGAAAAGATGTGAAAAAGACGGCTGTGGCACAGGAGATAATAGACAAAATCAAGAATATGACCGTGCTTGACCTTTCCCAGCTGGTAAAAGCCCTGGAGTCTGAATTTGGCGTCAGTGCCGCAGCTCCGGTAGCCGCTGCAGCTCCGGTAGCAGCTGCAGCGGCAGCCGCCCCGGTAGAAGAAGAGAAGACAGAGTTCAATGTCATCCTCAAAGATTTTGGTGCCAATAAGATAAATGTCATAAGAGCAGTACGCGAGTTGACCGCCCTCGGCCTGAAGGAGTCCAAAGACCTGGTGGAGGCCGCTCCCAAAATGGTAAAAGAAGCAGTCAGCAAGGATGATGCGGCGGCGGCTAAAGCCAAACTGGAAGCCGCCGGTGCCACTGCCGAAATCACTTAATAAGTTCTGCTGGACTTAATAATTCAGAATAGGTATACTTTTTACCTGATGGCAATATAGCCGGGAGAAGCTGACAGATGCCACATGCTGATTTATTGATAGTTGTTATCCTTGGCGGGCTATTTATCCTGCTCGGAGCCGGGATTTTTCTATGGGGCAAAAACGAGGAAAAGGACTACTACAAAGCCATTTCAACCCATAGTGATGTGCGGGAATACATTGAGCACACACCGGATAGGCCCGAGCCCGGTGGCTTGAAGATAGGTGGTTTTATAGCCATCTTTCTGGGTTTATTTATGCTCATCCTGGGTGGTGTCTTCTGGCTCTGCCAGTGATGTAAAGGCATCTGCCAGATTTTCGTGCTCTCCTTCTACTTCTGTTTTGCCGGTAGCTACTTTATCCGGAAGTATCATGCCGCTGGAAATAACTATCTTTATGCCTTCGTCTATCGATATATTGGTGTGAATAACCTGCTCCTCGGTGGCAATTTCAAAATAGCCTGATGTCGGTATCGGTGCCGTCGGCACATATAGCCCGTAGTATTTCTTGCCGTTCTTGTCTTTTATAACATTGGTGACGAAGGCAATGGTTGTCATTCCCTGTCTGGGGAACTCCACGAAAACAACCTCCCTGAAGGCTGCCTTGTTCATTCCCGTCCCGGAAAGCCCCTCGACGACCTGCTTGGCGCCTATGTATAACTGCCGGAACACCGGCACCCTAGCCACTAGTGCCTCAAAAAAGCGTATTACTCTCTTGCCCAGATAGTTACTGGCGACAACCCCGGTGATGTATATCAATACGAGAAATATAGCAAAACCAAGCCCCTGAATTTCCCGCCCGAAGATGGCTTCAATCACCGGCTGCAGCATGTTATCCACGCTTGAAAAAACCCACCATAGAATCCAGGCGGCAATAACCAGGGGGACAACAACCAGAATGCCGGCTACAAAATTTCTCCTGAATAATTTTAACAACCGATAGACGGCTGGTTCTTTTTTCTCCTTCATCTTCACTCGCTTTCCTGCTAAACCATCCTCCGCGGTCGGTACTGGATTGCTTCGGCAATATGGCTTGCCTTTATTATATCACTATTTTCTAAATCGGCGATGCTGCGTGCCAGTTTCAATATGCGGTGAAATGCACGGGCAGAGAGATGAAGCTGTTTCATGGCTGCCTTAAGCAGGCTCTGTGCAGCTTCTTCGGTCTGGCAGAACTCTCTTACCTCAATAGGCGTCATCTCATTATTGGAAGCAAGCCCGGTTCCATCAAAGCGCTCTTGCTGCAACAGGCGGGCGGCGCTAACCCTGGACTGCACCTTCTTTGATTCTTCGCCCAACCTGTCATCGGACAGCTTTTCATATTCAATATGAGGTACTTCTATAAATATATCAACGCGGTCAAGAAACGGTCCGCTGATACGCCTCTGGTAGCGGGACACCAGTCCAGGGTGGCAGGTGCATTGCCGAAAGGGGTCACCGTAGTAACCGCAGGGGCAGGGATTCATCGCCCCCACCAGCATAAAGTTCGCCGGGAAGGTCAAGCTTCCCGTTGCCCGGCTGATAGTAACCAGCTTATCCTCAAGGGGCTGACGCAGTATTTCAAGCAGCGAGCGCCCGAATTCAGGCAGTTCATCCTGAAAAAGCACCCCCCGGTGACTGAGGCTAATTTCGCCCGGCCTGGGCCAGTGGCCATCGCCAACCAGCCCGGCATTTGAAATGGTAAAGTGAGGAGAGCGAAAGGGGCGGTTTTTTATAAGAGGCGTGTCCTGTGGCAACAACCCGCTGGCACTGTAAATCTTTGTTACCTCAAGAGACTCTTCATTCGTCATCGGCGGTAATATC
>DAOWJL010000070.1 GCA_030640385.1 Dehalococcoidia bacterium
AAGGAGCAGGCTGGGATATCGACGGTTATAACGCAGAAATGCGCTATTATCGTCTTAAATCAGGGAAATACCCTGATATCGAGATAAAAGTATTCAAGGAAAAGGATGTCCCGATTCAGGTGGCAGTGGGAAACTATGACCTCGGTATTTGCGGGCTGGACTGGGTTGAGGAATTGCTTGTTAAATACCCAGGCAGTGATATAGTTAAGATAATAGACCTGGGGTATGGTGAGGGGGCATTGTATGCTGCGGCGCGGTCTGAAAGAGTGAAAGTAGAAAAAGGTGTAACCCGCATTGTCAGTGAGTACCCCAACCTGGCAGAATCATTTGCCGAGCGAATCCGGGTAAAACGTTTCAGTGTATTACCACTATGGGGGGCGGCTGAGGCTTATCCGCCGGAGAATGCCGAACTGGTATTGCTCTCCAGCAGGAAGGAAAAAGGGTTGGCAAAATCCGGGTTGCTGCCGCTAAGCAGGCTGGTTGAATTAAAGGCTTACCTGATAGCAAACAAGGATAGCCTCAGAAAAAAGGATATGACACAGATACTATCTTCAATAACTGATAATTTGCCTTCCCCGGTACAGGAAATTACAGAATCAACTTATACTTCAGTAAAAATGGAAGTAATAGGAAGAAAAAATGATGATAGCACTGATGACGATAAAGTCAGGATAGCTTTACCCGATGGTCACCAGCAATCACATGTCTGTCGTATATTTGACCGGGCTGGCATTCGTGTTGATGATTACCCCTCGGTAGCCGGTAATCGCCGACCGGTAAGCAATCTGGAAGGGGTATCAATAAAGGTAATCAGGCCGCAGGATATGCCGCTGCAGGTAGCCAATAATAACTTTGACCTGGCAATAACAGGCCGGGACTGGCTTACGGAGCACAAGTACCAGTTTCCATCAAGCCCGGTGGAAGAGCTACTGGACTTGAAGTATGGTAAGGTGAGTTTGGTGGCGGTGATAAGCCGGGGTATACCGGCGGAAAATATTGCTGACTGGCAGAAACTTTGCCAAAACAGCCAGGTGGCCTGCCGGGTGGCTTCGGAATATATTAATATAGCCGACTATTATGCCAGGAATAACCGTCTTGGACGCTATCGGATTATACCTACCTGGGGAGCAACCGAAGCCTTCCTGCCGGAAGATGCCGACCTTTTAATTGAAAATACGGAAACCGGAGGCACAATTGCCCGGCATAATCTGAAAATAATAGACACCCTCTTTGAATCAACGGCCTGCCTGATTGGCAGTACAAAAAAGGTATCCAACCGACTGAAGAAAGAGAGAATTGAAAAACTAATAAAGGCACTTGAGAGAGCTTTGGAGGCAGGTTAATTGAGAGTAGTTAATGGTTTTAAAGAGGCAAAATCATTGCTGGCGAGGCAGGTAGCAACCGGTGAATATTCAGTATCGCCGGCACTGAAGAAAAAGCTCAGGGAGATGTTTAGCACTGAAGACCTGGAGCAGGCAGTCAGGCAAATTATTGAAGAGGTACGCAGCCGGGGTGATGACGCACTGTTTGATTATACTTTAAGAATTGATGGAATACAGCTTGAGTCCCTGGAGGTTGACAGGCAGAAGGTAAATGAAGCGCTGAGGAAGGTAGATTCCAGACTAATGGCGGCACTTAAGCTGGCGGCAGACAAAATATACTCATTCCATGAGAAGCAGAATGAAGAGGTGCTGGCCGGGGTAGAGAGGATTGGTTCCAATACTGTAGTACGCCCGCTGGAGAGGGTTGGTATCTATACTCCCGGCGGCACTGCCACTTATCCATCGACGGTGCTGATGACGGCTATACCGGCAAAGATAGCCGGTGTCAGCCAGGTGTTCCTGGTTACGCCACCGGGAAGAGACGGCAGGGTGCCGGTGGAAACACTGGCGGCTGCCGGCATAGCCAGGGTTGACCGAATCTTCTGTATCGGTGGCGCTCAGGCGGTCGCCGCACTGGCTTATGGCACTAAAACGGTGCCCAAGGTGGATAAAATCTGCGGACCGGGGAATATCTTTGTCATGCTGGCAAAGAAACTCGTTTACGGTGTAGTCGATATTGATGGTCTTCAGGGGCCGAGCGAGGTTGTTATAATTGCCGATGAGACGGCTGACCCGGCAAACTGTGCCGCTGAATTATTGGCTCAGGCAGAGCATGATTCTCTGGCTTCAGCTATATTAATAACCGATTCGCATGAACTGGCTAGCGAGGTGAACAAAGAGGTGGAAAAACAGCTAGCATCATTGGAACGGAAAGAAATAGCCGAAGAAGCCCTGGCAAAGGGGGGCATTATAGCGGTGGTATCCAGTATAGATAAAGCCGTGCAGTTATCAAATATGTATGCGCCGGAACACCTTTGTCTGGATATTGAAGGCGCGGAAACCTATATTGATAAAATAATAAATGCCGGTTGTGTCTTTATAGGCGATGAGCCGACGGTAGTAATGGGTGATTATGTAGCCGGTCCGAGCCACGCATTGCCTACCGGTGGCACGGCCAGGTTTAGTTCGCCCCTGAACATAACCGACTTCATAAAATACACCAGTATAATAAATGTAGATAAGGTGAGTTTGAGAGAGCTGGGGCAGGTGGCGATTACGATTGCTCGTGCCGAGGGGCTGGAGGCGCATGCCCGGGCAGTGGAGAAAAGATTGAAAAAGAATAAACCCATAGGTATTTAAGATGGCTGATGAAGGTATTGAAAAGCTTATACGACCGGAACTGGTAAATTTCGGTGGCTATGCTGCCAGCAAGTCACCTGAAACCCTTAAGGACAAGGTTGAAGTACCGCTGGAAGGTATTATAAAACTGGATGCCAATGAGAACCCCTACGGTTGTTCACCGGGAGTGAACAGGGCACTGGCTGATTACCGGGATATAAGTATATATCCGGATTCGGGGCAGACAGAGCTCAGGAAGCAGCTTCAGGGGTATACAGGTGTGCCTGTGGAGCATATAGTAGCCGCTGCCGGCAGCGACCAGCTTATAGACCTGATTTTGCGCCTGTTTATTACCCCCGGTGATGAAGTTATAAATTGCATTCCGACATTTGCCATGTTCCATTTCTTTATTGAGCTTAATAGGGGAACTCCGGTTGCGGTGCGACGGGATAAAGATTTCAATGTTAATGTCACCGCCGTAAAGAAAGCTATCACAGAGAGAACAAAGCTGATACTGCTGGCTACTCCCAACAATCCGACCGGAACGATAACGCCGAGGGAAGATATTCTGGAGATACTTGATACCGGGCTGCCGGTTGTGATTGATGAAGCTTACTTTGAATTCACCGGTGAGACGGTGGCGCCACTGGTCGATAAATACAAAAACCTGATGGTGCTGAGAACTTTCAGCAAATGGGCCGGGCTGGCTGGCCTCAGGATTGGTTATGGCATGTTTCCGGCAAAAATAGCCGATTACCTGATGCGTATAAAGGAACCGTATTGCGTAAATGTAGCCGCGCTGGTTGCAGTGAGGGAGACACTTGAGGATATTGATGCCTTGATGAAGCGGGTAAAAACAATCATTGACGAGCGGGAAAGGCTTTATAGCAGCTTGCAAGAGATAGACTGGCTGAAGCCCTATCCGTCAAAGGCTAACTTTATCCTTTGCTCGGTGCTAAAGGGAAGTGCAAAGAAGCTTCAGCAGAATCTGGAAGATAGAGGTATACTGGTGCGCCACTTTGACCAGCCACTTTTAAGAGATAGTATTCGTATAAGTATCGGCAGGGCGGAGGAAAATGATATCCTGCTAGAAACACTGAACGAACTGGAGGAGGGATTAGATGGCTAATAGAAAATCTATAATAAAAAGAGAAACAAAAGAGACGAATATAAGCCTGGAACTGGATATTGACGGCGGCGGTAACTACGAGATGGTTACCGGCATAAGGATGTTTGACCACATGCTGTCTCAGCTGGCGAAACACGGTATATTTGACATAAAGGTTTCTGCTACCGGTGACGACCAGCATCATCTGGTAGAGGATGTCGCCATCTGCCTGGGTAGAGCTATGGCTGAAGCCCTTGGGAGCAGGCGTGGTATTGTACGCATGGCGGATGCCAGCGTGCCTATGGATGATGCCCTGGCTATGGTGGCGGTTGATATAAGCGGTCGCGGATATACGGTACTGGAGCTGCCGTTCAGTGATAATGATATGACGGGATTCCCCACGGACCTCATTCGCCACTTTCTGGAAGCCTTTGCTAGCGAAGCAAAAATTAACCTGCATGCCAGGATTATCTATGGTAACAATGATCATCATAAGGCAGAAGCCCTTTTTAAGGCATTGGGGAGAGCTATGGGTGCAGCCACCAGGATTGATGAACGCATATCAGGTGAACTGCCTAGCACCAAGGAGTTATTGGAGGGGTAGGCCTAAAATTTGAGGTTAGCAAAAGAGGGGGAAATCAAAAGATTATCTTAAGAAGGAATACTCATGAAAGCAATTGTATGCACAAAATTCGGATCACCGGATGTTCTTCAGCTCAAAGAGGTCGAAAAACCTACTCCCAAGGACAATGAAGTACTGATAAGAATACATGCGGCAACAGTAACATCAGGGGACGTGAATGCTCGAAGTTTCAGATACCCTCCCTTGTTCTGGCTCTTCGGGCGAATACAATTGGGTCTCATAAGACCAAAAAACCCTATACTAGGGTCTGAGCTAGCT
>DAOWJL010000080.1 GCA_030640385.1 Dehalococcoidia bacterium
AAGGTAAATTAAAACCACGTCCGCCGGTAATAACTATCATGGGGCATGTTGACCATGGCAAAACCAGGCTGCTGGATGCCATCAGGCAAACGAATGTTATGGATACAGAAGCCGGTGGTATCACCCAGCATATTGGTGCCTACCAGGTAGAGGTTAACGGACAGAAGATTACCTTCCTTGATACGCCGGGCCATGAAGCCTTTACCGCCATGCGGGCTCGTGGAGCCAGGGTTACAGACATCACGATACTGGTAGTTGCCGCCGATGATGGTGTAAAACCTCAGACACTAGAAGCTATAGACCACGCTAAAGCAGCCGGAGTACCTATAGTGGTGGCTATCAACAAGATAGATAAACCTAACGCCAACCCGGATGTTGCCAAACAACAACTGGCTGATGCGGGTCTCGTTATTGAGGAGTGGGGCGGCGATATCATCTGCATACTGACTTCAGCCAAGGCTAAAAAGGGTATTAATGAACTGCTTGAAAACCTGCTTCTGGTAGCCGAAATGGAAAACCTGATGGCTGACCCGTCTCAACCGGCAAAGGGAGTGGTAATTGAAGCTGAAATGGATAAGACGAAGGGACCACTGGCTACAGTTCTTGTCCATGACGGCACTCTAAAGCCCGGTGATTCGGTAGTAGTCGGCACTACCTGGGGGCGGATTAAGGCAATGTTTAATGATGCCGGCAAGCAGTTGAGGAAGGCAAAGCCATCTACGCCAATTGTTATTCTCGGCTTGCATAACGTTCCCCAGGTAGGGGATACATTAACCGCCGTAACCGGCGAGCGCCGGGCAAGAGAACTGGCAGAAAAAAGAAAGCAGGAAGATGAATCGGCACCGAAAGCGGTCAGCCTTACAAATATCTTTGACCAGATAAGTGCCGGCCGGGTTAAGGAGCTTAATATAATTGTCAAAGCCGATGTCCAGGGCAGTATTGAACCAATAAAGAATTCGCTTCAGAAGCTGAGTATGGACGAAGTACAGGTCAACCTTATTCATATCAGCAGCGGTAATGTTACCGAAAGCGACGTCATGCTGGCTATTGCCTCAAAGGGTCTGATTATCGCTTTTAACACAGGTGTCGAAACCGGCGCCACACGTCTGGCTGAAACCGAAGGTGTAGACATCCGCAACTACAATGTTATCTATAACCTTATAGACGATGTTGAAAAAGCCCTTAAGGGTATGCTTGAACCTGAGTATATCGAGGTTATTGATGGTCGGGCAGAGGTAAGGGCTTTATTCCCCAGCAGTAAAAAGAGGAGCGTAGCCGGTGTCTATGTCACCGAAGGCAAAGTGAGCCGGGGTGCATCGGTAAGGGTGCTGCGTAACAACAAGATTTTGGCTGAATCCGTGGTCGACAACCTGAAGCGCTTCAAGGATGATGTTAAAGAAGTAGCTACCGGCTATGAGTGCGGTATTATAGTTAAGGACTACAATGCTTTTCAGGTTGGTGATATACTTGAGTTCTTCAGCCGCCAAAAAGTCGGCTAGGAAAATAGAATGGTTTTTCGTATAGAGCGGGTGAACCACCTCATCCGCCAGGAAATAAGCGATCTGCTAAGGCGTGAAGTAAAAGACCCCAGGCTCAGTGGTCTTGTCTCTATCACCGAAGTGGAAACATCTTCCGACCTGAAATATGCCAAGGTCTTTTTCAGCTTTCTGGGCAGTAATGAGGAAAAGAAAGAGATATTGAGTACACTGGTTGCTGCTTCGGGCTTTTTTCATAACGAGCTGACAAAGCGCTTGAGTCTACGCCATATACCCGAACTCGACTTTCGCTGGGACGATTCCATTGAAAAAGGGGCTCGCATTCTGGATCTCATAAACAGGGTATCACAAAATGGAGAGCAAAGCTGATTATGGATGGCATCTTTAATATTAATAAACCACCAGGCAATACCTCGTTTAGTATCGTATCTATTGTCAGGCGGCTGACCGGTGAGCGCCGGGTTGGTCATGCCGGCACTCTCGACCCTATGGCCAGCGGCGTCTTACCGGTTTGCTTCGGTAGGGGCACAAGGATTGTCGAGTTTCTGCTGGAGGCCAGTAAAGTATACCGGGCGCAGATAGAACTCGGAGTTTCCACAGATACCCACGACGCCGACGGCAATATTACCGGGCACGGTGATCCTTCAACCGTAAAACCGGAACAGATAGAGCAGGCACTTGGCTCATTCCGCGGTTTAATACAGCAGGTGCCGCCGATGTTCAGTGCCTTAAAATACAAGGGCAAGCGTCTTTACCACTTTGCCAGAGAGGGTATTGCCATCAACCGTGAAAGCCGTGCCGCTACAATCCACCGCCTTGAGCTATTAGATTTTAAGACACCTATTGTTACGCTTGAAATAGAATGCAGCCGTGGTACTTATATACGCTCACTGGCTCGTGACCTGGGCGAGCTTCTGAGTTGCGGTGCCCACCTCAAGGAACTGGTTCGTCTCAGTTATGGACCCTTTGATATAAAGGCAGCCGTTTCACCGAATCAGCTTAAGGATGCTTTTTCTAATAACGGCTGGCGGCAACTTATATATCCTATAGATACTGTGTTGAGTAACTGGTCGGCGGTGGTTGTCGGTGGTAAACAGGAGCAGGTTATAAAGAACGGTGGCTGCGTAACCATGGAGACAAGCCAGATAGCAGATGGTAATGAAAGAAGATGCCGCGCCTACAATAAAGAGGGTTTCTTTCTAGCCGTTCTCTATTTCAATACCGAGAGAGGACAGTGGCAACCGGAGAAGGTATTTGTTTAACAGCCTCCGGTTTTTAAGGTAACGCACTCTATGCCCTTGACAACCTACCTGTAAAATAGATATAGTTCAAAAAGTGTTCAGGAGGAGGTAGAAGATATTGCAGGCTTATTGCGTAAAATGCCGGACAAAGAGGGAAATAAAGAATCCCCAGCGGATTACCCTTAAGAATGGCCGTCCAGCCACACAGGGTGTCTGCCCCGTATGCGGTACTAAAGTATTCAGGATCGGAAAGAGCTGATTATACAGAAAATACATTTTCTCTTTGACTAACAGCCAGTCAAGAAGATAATGAGTGTACTGGCTGATTTGACAGATTGTTGTTAATTACAGGAAAGCCCGCAGTATAATTCTGTTTTTTACTGGAAAGGGGTATAAATTTGGGCAGTATAAATGTAGCCTTAATAGGAATCGGTAACTGCTGTTCTTCTCTGGTGCAGGGCGTTCATTTCTATAGGAAAGCAAAAGATGTTGAATTCGTTCCCGGGCTTATGCATGTAAATCTCGGCGGCTACCACATAAGCGATATCAACTTCGTCGCCGCCTTCGATATTGATAAGAACAAGGTCGGCCAGGACCTGGCAAAGGCAATCGTCACGCCACCCAACAATACCTTCAATTTCTGCGATGTGCCGCCCAGCGGTGTCAAGGTGGAGCGGGGTATGACCCATGATGGTCTTGGGAAATACCTCTCCAAAATAATAGTCAAGGCACCGGGGCCAACTGCCGACATAGTTAAAATCCTGAAGGATACAAAGACAGATGTGGTCATCAGCTATCTTCCTGTGGGCAGCGAAGAGGCAACCAAGTGGTATGTAGAACAGATACTGGAGGCCGGCTGTGGTTTCATAAACTGCGTTCCGGTATTCATTGCCCGCGAGAAGTACTGGCAGCAACGCTTTGAGAAAAAGGGGTTGCCTGTAATCGGCGACGATATAAAATCCCAGGTCGGGGCGACCATAGTCCACAGAGTGCTGACACGCTTATTCCGTGACCGCGGCGTCAAGATGGAGAGGACTTACCAATTGAATTTCGGCGGTAACACCGATTTTCTAAATATGCTGGAGCGGGAGCGCCTTGAGTCCAAGAAAATATCAAAGACCAATTCCGTTACTTCCCAGCTCGATTATAAACTTGATCCGGATGATATCCATATCGGCCCCAGTGACTATGTTCCATGGCTTACCGACCGCAAATTCTGCCATATCCGAATGGAGGGACGTACATTTGGCGACGTCCCCCTGAACCTGGAATTGAAACTGGAGGTATGGGATAGCCCCAACTCAGCCGGTGTGGTTATCGATGCCATACGTTGCTGTAAACTTGCCCTAGACAGAGGAATGAAAGGAGCGTTGGTTGCGCCTTCTTCCTATTTTATGAAATCCCCTCCAGTTCAATATACCGATAACGAAGCCCGCCGCCTGGTGGAGGAGTTTGTTACCGAACAGCCAGAGTGCCAACCGGCAACCAGGCCTGCAAATAAAAAATCCTAGCTACCATGAGCGTTACAGTTTAGAATTAACGAAGAATAAAGCGGTTTCTTATGAAGATTGCACTGGTATCTCCCTATGACTTTATCCACCCGGGTGGGGTAGTTAATCATATCCTGGCCTTATATGACCAGCTTAGGGAAATGGGGCACGAAGTTAAAATTATTGCCCCGGCATCCCGGTCTGTACAAAGCAAAGATGACCGCTTTCTGCATATCGGTAAAGCCCGCCCGCTTCCCGTCCGTGGTACTACTATCCGCATCAGCCTATCACTCAGGCTGGCATCCAAAATAAAAGAAGTACTCTCACGTGAAAAATTCGATATTATACACCTGCACGAGCCTTTTATGCCTATGCTCTGCAGCGCCGTGCTCCGCTTTTCAGATTCGGTAAATATTGGCACCTTTCATGCCTGCCGCGGCAGCCCCGGCTACAACTTTGGCTGGCCTATCTCCAAGCTGATGCTACACCGCCGTCGGCGTAAACTGGCCGGTAAAATAGCCGTTTCAAAACCGGCTATGGATTACGCCAGCAAGTATGTTCCTGGGCAATATACCATTATCCCTAATGGCATTGATTTGAAACACTTCTCGCCGGATGTTTCACCGATTGAAAGATTCGCTGATGGCAAGATAAACATCCTTTTTGTTGGCCGCCTTGAAAAACGCAAGGGATTGGACCACCTGTTAAAGGCATACAATAAGGTTAAGAAAGAATATGCAAATTGCCGCCTTATCATCGTTGGCCCCGGCGTTATATTTCGCCGTAAATATGAGAGGTATGTAAGGCGTAATCACCTGGCAGATGTCGTCTTTATCGGCATGGTAGACTATGACGAACTACCCCGTTATTATAAAACCGCCGATATATTCTGCTCACCGGCAACCGGCAGGGAGAGTTTTGGTATCGTTCTGCTGGAGGCTATGGCACTCGGTAAACCGATTGTCGCTACCAATATAGAAGGCTATGCCAGTGTTATGACAAATGGCGAGGAGGGATATCTTGTTCCGCCTGATGACGACAATGAATTAGCCCGGGTGCTTATGGCACTTATAACCGATAAATCATTGAGACAGCAGATGGGGGCCAGGGGTCTTATCACCGCTCAGGAACATGACTGGAAAGAGATTGCCCGGAGAGTGGTTGATTATTATATAAAGATATTCGGTCAGACCTCATGGCAAAAAACTCCTCCGAAATACGAGGCTATATCAGCTTCGGCTTGAGTGATTATTAGTTTTTTCAGGTAAATGTAATTTATGGTGGGTTTAGCACGTTTTCGTAAAACTTTGTCTTGCTACTTTACCAATCCTGTAGTTAAGGTACTGGCCAGGACACCGGTAACACCTAATTTCCTAACCTTTTTCAGTCTTATACTGGCCGCCGGTGCAGCGGCACTGATAGCCACCGGTAATCTTCTAGCCGCCGGCTTTATAGTTCTGGTGGCTGGTTTCCTTGACATGCTTGATGGGGCTCTGGCACGATGGACCAACCGTGTTACCCGTTTTGGCGCCGTGCTCGATTCTACCATCGATCGTTTAGCCGAGGGAGTCGTGCTACTCGGTATCATGTATTTTTATGCCGATGAAGGTTCTACAATCGGGGTTTTACTTGCCGGCGCTGTTCTGCTCACTTCATTGCTGGTAAGCTATATAAGGTCCCGGGCAGAGGCAGCCGATATTGAGTGTACAGTAGGATTTTTTACCCGTCCGGAGAGGATTATCGTGCTGGCACTCGGTCTTTTTATAAACCAGCTGGAGATTGCTTTATCTGTTATAGCCGCCTTCAGCCTGTTTACTGCAGGGCAGCGGCTGTTCTATGTCTGGCGCCAGATGAAAAGAAAATATAACGGGGGAAAATGATGCCAGTTATTGCTATTCTCGGAGCCCAGTGGGGAGATGAAGGCAAAGGTAAGGTTGTTGACCAGCTGTCTGAAGAAGCAAGTATGGTCATCCGCTTTTCAGGAGGCGATAATGCCGGCCATACCGTAATAAATCCACACGGTGAATTCAAGCTACATATTGTTCCATCAGGTATCTTTTATCCCACAACCACCTGCCTTATCGGCAATGGTGTAGTCATCAATCCCGCCCGGTTGATTGGGGAAATAGATAACCTTAACAATAGTGGTATCGATACCGGCCGGCTTGTCATCAGCGACCGCGCCCATCTCGTTATGCCCTATCACACCCTCCTTGACGAGCTTGAGGAAAAATCAAGAGCCGGCAAGGCTATTGGAACAACGCTACGCGGTATCGGCCCGGCTTTTACAGACAAAACAGCCAGACTCGGCATCAGGGCTGGCGAGCTCCTCGACAAAAAGGGCTTGCTTGAGCGGCTGAGTTCCATTATGGAGTTTAAAAACAAGCTTCTAACAAAGGTTTATGGAGCCGATCCTTTATCAATTGAAGTGGTATTCCAGCAGTACTGCCAGTACGGCGAGCGCCTGGCACCTCATATCAAAGACACGGCAACCCTTATACAGACAGCTCTGGCTAATGATGAACTTATTATCCTCGAGGGAGCACAGGGGGCTCTACTTGATCCCGATTTCGGCACCTATCCCTACGCCACCTCCTCATCTCCCCTGTCCGGTGGTGCCTGCCTGGGTTCCGGCATCAGCCCGAAATGTATTGATCGCATTCTGGGTGTATTTAAGGCTTACTGCACCCGGGTCGGTGGCGGGCCATTTCCTACCGAACTTAACGATGAAATGGGCGACCTGATTCGGGAGCAAGCCCACGAATTTGGCACTACCACCGGCCGTCCCCGCCGCTGTGGCTGGTTCGATGCCGTTGCCGCCCGTTTTTCCCACCAGATTAACGGCTTCACCGGCATTGCGCTTACACGTCTTGATGTCTTTGACATTCTGCCTGAGCTCAAGATATGTACCGCTTACAAATTTAACGGCAAGATAATTGATTATTTTCCGGCCGGCGCTACCGATCTTGAAAAGTGCCAGCCGGTTTACGAAGAGCTTGACGGCTGGCAGTCAGATACAACTCATATCCGGGAATTTGATGAACTACCGGCCAAAGCTAAAAAATACATAGCCAGGCTTGAGGAATCAATAGGCTGCCGAACAAACATCGTTTGCGTCGGACCGAGGCGTGAACAAACGATTGAATCCAGTCCTGTTCTTTAGCCCTGAACGGGTAAATCTATCTTGTAGTTC
>DAOWJL010000079.1 GCA_030640385.1 Dehalococcoidia bacterium
GAAATCCTCCCCGGTAAAGAAGGGCTGGTTCATATAAGCGAACTGGCTGACTACCGGGTAGACAAGGTTGAGGATGTGGTCAAAGTGGGCGATGAGATTACAGTCAAGGTAACCGAAATTGACAGCCAGGGCAGGGTTAACCTTTCAAGACGGGCTGTATTCGAAAAGGTTGCTACATCACCTGATGCCAGAGGGAAGGATAATCCTTCTGCTGACCGCCCATTCAATAAGCAGCGTAATTTCCGTTCCCCGCAGCGCTCCCATCCCACAACGAACAAGCGGCGTTATTAAGAAGGGAGGGGTAAGGCTTTATGGCACCAATAAGAGTGGTAGTACATGGTGCGTCAGGCAGAATGGGGCAGGAAGTTGTCAGAGCTCTTTGCCGTGAATCCGGAATGCAGCTGGTAGGTGCTGTTGACCTTAAGGCTTTGGAAGACCGTCTGCCACTACCCGATGGCTCGGATACGGTGCCGTTATCCCCCGATCTTGAAAAGATAATTGCCGAATGCCAGCCTGCTGTGATAATAGACTTCAGTACAGCCAGGGCGGTTATGCCGGCGGTTCGTGTGGCTATAAAACGGGGGATTCACCTGGTAATAGGCACCACCGGTCTGAATGCTGATGAGCTTGGAGAGATTGACAGTCTGGCAAAAGAATATAATGTTGGGGTGGTGGTGGCGTCAAACTTCGCATTAGGGGCGATAATGATGATCCACCTCGCCAGAATCGCCGCCAAATACTTTGATTATGCCGAAATCATAGAACAACACCATCACCTGAAGGCTGATGCCCCCTCCGGCACCGCGCTGACAACAGCCAGGGCAATGGCAGAAGCCAGGGGCAAACCTTTTAGCAAGCCGGTAGAGAAAGAGGCATCAGATAGCCGTGGGCAGCAGGTTGAAGGAATATCCATACATAGTGTACGATTACCCGGTATACTGGCACGCCAGGAGGTTATACTCGGTGGCCCGGGGCAGACACTCAGCCTGAAGCATGATACCGTAAGCCGGGAGTGCTATATGCCGGGGGTTATGATAGCCGCAAAGGAAGTGGTTAAGAAAAAAGGTTTAATATACGGCTTGGATACCCTGCTGGGTTTACGGGGGGTTTAAATGAAGGGATATAAGGTAGCTATTGTCGGTGCCACCGGGATGGTAGGGCAGGAGTTTGCCAAGGTACTGGAACAGCGTAATTTCCCCATTGAATCAATCAAGCTTCTGGCATCGGACCGTTCGGCGGGCAAGAAGCTGTTTTTCTCTCACAAGGAGATTGTAGTTGAAGAAACAACCCCGGAATCGTTCAAGGGTGTAGATATTGCCCTGTTCTCGGCCGGTGGTGAGGCCAGCCGCTACTTCTCACCTATAGCTGCCCAGTCGGGGGCGGTTGTCATTGATAATAGTTCGGCTTTCAGGATGGACCCCAAGGTGCCGCTGGTGGTACCGGAAATTAATCCGGAAGATATAAAAAAACACAAGGGGATTATAGCCAATCCAAATTGTTTGACTATCCAGACGGTGGTAGCCCTGTACCCTTTACATAAAGTTAATCCTATCAAGCGTATCGTGGTTACTACCTTCCAGTCGGTATCCGGCACCGGGACGGCAGCGATAGATGAACTGACGCTGCAATCGAAGCAAATGCTGAACGGCAAGGCTGTCGTTCCTCATGTCTACCCGCACCAGATAGCTTTTAACGTACTGCCGGAGATAGACGTTTTCCTGGACAATGACTATACAAAAGAAGAATGGAAAATGGTGGAAGAGACCAGGAAAATAATGCATGCCAATGATATAGCTATATCGGCGACCTGTGTCCGCGTACCGGTGTTTATCGGGCATAGTGAAGCTGTCAGCGTGGAGTTTTCAAAGGCAATGTCCCCTGATGAAGCCCGGCGCATTATGGCTCAGGCACCGGGGGTCAAACTGCTGGATGACCCGACGATAAGCCTGTATCCACAGCCGTGGTCGGCTGCCGGCACGGATGAGGTTTTCGTTGGTCGTATTCGCCGTGATTCTTCTCACGATAACGGTCTTGTTATGTGGGTGGTGGCGGATAATATAAGAAAGGGAGCCGCTCTGAATGCTGTCCAGATTGCCGAGACGGTAGTAAATGAGGGCTGGCTCCATACGGGAGGGCGGAAATGAAAGATATGGGACGTTTGATAACAGCTATGGTAACGCCATTTAAGGATGATGGCTCGGTTGACTATGGGCAGGCAAAACGCCTGGCACTGGGATTACTGAAATCGGGTAGCGATGGCCTGGTAGTGGTGGGCACTACCGGAGAATCGCCGACCCTTCTGCGTGATGAGGAGCTAAAGTTATTTACCGAAATTAAATCTGCCGTGGGCGGGCAGGGCTCGGTTATTGCCGGCACAGGGAGTAACAGCACCGCCGAAGCTATTGAGGCAACAAAGGCAGCGGAGGAAACCGGGGTTGATGCCTGCCTGCTGGTGGTGCCTTATTATAACAAGCCTACCCAGGATAACCTGTACCGTCATTTCAGAGCGATTGCCGAAAGCACCAGCCTTCCCTGTATATTGTACAATGTGCCATCGCGCACTGTGGTTAGCCTTGCCGCAGATACGGTTATCAGGTTGAGTAAAGTGGATAACATCATCGGGGTGAAGGAAGCCAGCGGTAATCTGGGCGAAATCGCCAAGATTATTGAAAATACAGGTGGTGATTTTATCGTCTGGAGCGGCAACGATCCCGACACACTGCCTATACTGGCGTTGGGTGGTTATGGTGTTATCAGCGTTGCCTCAAATATAGTCGGCATTCAAATACGAGAGATGATAGACAGCTTCTTAAGCGGTAAAACAGGCAGGGCGGCAGAGATACACCGCCACCTTATGCCGCTGATCAATGCCCTTTTCGTTATAGCTAATCCGGTACCGGTTAAATATGCTATGAACCACATCGGCTTCAAGGTAGGAAGTACCCGCCCGCCTGTCTATGAGCCGGATGGAAAAACCGCCACCCTGATACGGGAAACGCTTAAGAAATATAAGATTGATTTGCCTCTATAGTACCATATAGATAATGGTTATAGTGGCAATGGCGGCTATATAAGCAAGCGTCAGGATGCCTATCGCTTTCCACTTCTTTGCTGGCAACGAGCACCACTTAGGTAATCTTAATGGCAGCATAAAGGGCACTCTCTGACAGTAGGTTATGTACTTCTCGCCAAATTGTTCCTTAAGCTTAACCTCTTAATTCAGAGCAAGGATTAGTAGAGCATATATCAGCATAAACCAGAAAAAGAAGTGCAGCCACAATGCTCCGCCCAAAGTGAACCCCAGTGCCCATATAACTATACCTAGATGTTGAGGATGCCTCATAGAGGTGTATAGCCCGCTCGTTGTCAGGTGGTCATATCTCCGCGCTCTTGCTATTTGTACCAGCCCGACTATTGTAATAGCAGCTCCGATGGCAATCAGCGCAGGAACTATTTCTTCAATAATTGTTGAGTCAAAAAAAGGAGAAGAATGGTGTTCCAGGCGCAGCTCTGTTTCAAGCTCAAACAGGGGCATTAGCAGATATACTATGGGAAAGAATACTATTACAGCCATGCCGTTTATAATCATCATTGTAAGGGGTGCATATATAGCAAGTACACTGAAAAACGTAGCAAGTTTGGTTAATTTCCTCAAGATGGTGCTAAGCAAAAATAGACCCAGCACAATCACGAATGGAAGGAAAGCCAGGGCATGCAGCCACATTGTTCTTCCGTTGTACGGGTCAACGGACTTAAGAAGGGGGATAAACAATCTTGTTATCCAGACAGTGAGCTAGATAAAGACTGCTAAAGCTGCTGTGAAAAGCCATGCTTTCTTACGGGAAGACATTTTCTGACTTATAATACTACGTAAAAAATGGAGCGTAAAGGAAGTCTACCAGAGGTGGTATAAGTTAAAGGACAGGTCTAACCTCAATCGTTTGTTCCCGCCTTGGCCCGACACAGACGATATTTGTCGGGCAGCCTATGGATTCCTCCAGCCTGGCTATGTATACTTTAGCCTCAGTTGGTAGTTCATCGAATTCCCGGATATGAGTTGTATCCGACTGCCAGCCGTCCAGCTCTTCGTAAATTGGCTGGCACTTTTCAAGATCGGTAGCGCCGGCCGGGAAATAATCAATTATCCTACCGTTAAGCCTGTAAGCAGTACATATCTTAAGCTTCGGCAGGGCGTCAAAGACATCAAGGCGTGTGAGCACAATGCCGGTGAAGCCATTAATCTGGTGGGAAAAGCGGGCGGCAATGGCATCAAACCAGCCACAGCGGCGGGGACGACCGGTGGTAGTACCATATTCGTGGGCTTGCCGTCTAATCAGGTCACCCATTTCATCATCAAGCTCGGTGGGGAATGGACCGCCGCCGACCCGGGTGCAGTAAACCTTAAATACACCCAGAATACGGTCGATACATGTCGGGCTGATGCCGGATCCCAGACAGGCACCACCGGACAGAGGCGATGAGGAAGTAGCGTAGGGGTAGGTGCCGAAATCGGGGTCAAGTAGAGCCCCCTGTGCCCCCTCTAGGATAATGAGTTTATTATTAGCCAGGGCTGCCTGTATAAGGATCGTTGTGTCTTTAATATGAGGCGCCAGGCGCTCCCCGTACTGGCAGTACTGCTGGAATATATCTTCAGTTGACAGCGGACTGGCTCCGTAGACCTTTGTCAGTATTTTATTCTTGTATTCCAGTATGGAACTCAGCCGCTCAAGAAACCCCCTTTTATCCAGCAGATCACCGGCCCTAATGCCGAGCCTGGCCGTTTTGTCTGTGAAAGC
>DAOWJL010000002.1 GCA_030640385.1 Dehalococcoidia bacterium
ATCCGTGCTGACTGTTCACTGGCGATTGACTCTAGAATATGATGATATACCTTCATTTCTATAAAACGCGGCAGGAGACCACACAGGACTTTAAATGAGTCCGGTTCGTATATATAATCAACGTTCTCAGTCGCCGGGATGGATGCCGGTTGAACAGGTAATATCCTTTCTATAACCGGCTTCTGAACCATAGTATTCACAAACCGGGTATAAGCCAGATAAACCTCATCAGTAGCGGCATTGCTGTAATCATCAATAATAATATGCGATATTGGCAGTGTATCAATCAGGGTGGGGCGGTCGCCAAATCCGGTAAACTCTGCAGTTACATTCTGTCCTGTTCGCCTTAGAAAATCAAGACCTTTACGACCAAGTGCAATCACGTTTACCGGTAGTTTTTTCTCCAGTATAAAAGCGGCTGTTTTGCGATTTATACTGCTAACAAGCCCACCAGCCAACCCGCGGTCAGGGGTGATGTGTACCAGGGTAATTTTACTTACCGGCTTGCGGCACTGAAGACAGGGATGCAACTCTCTACCTCCTGTGGATAATGCTGCCAGGGTTGATATTACCTGTGTTATTTTCTCCGAGTAAAGACGCCCGGCTACACCGCTTTCCTGGGCTCGCCTCATCTTTGAAGCGGCAATCATCTCCATAGCCCTGGTTATCTTGGCGGTGCTCCTGACACCCTTTATCCGCCGTCCGATTAAACGAATATTAGCCAATTTTTAAGCAAACACTCCTTATATTCAAATAGTTATTGAAACTACTCAGCAGAAAATCCTTTCTTGAATCCTTCAATTGCCGCCTTAAGCTTCCCCTCGGTTTTATCGCCGATGTCTTTCGTCTCTTTGATATCCTTACCTATCTCCGAATGCATAGTCTCCATCGTCCTTATCAAAGCGGCTTCAAAATCAACCACCTTATCCACCGGTATATCGTCAATATAGCCGCTTACGGCGGTATACAGAATTATAACCTGGTTTTCCAGTGGCCTGGGGGTATACTGAGGCTGCTTCAGTACTTCTGTAATTCGCCGCCCGCGTTCGATCTGAGCCCTCGTTGCTTTATCCAGTTCGGCGGTTCCAAACTGGGCAAAAGCAGCCAGCTCGCGATATTGTGCCATTTCCAGCTTCAATTTACCGGCTACCTTCTTCATTGCTTTTGTCTGGGCTTTACTGCCGACACGTGATACTGATATACCAATGTTTAGCGCCGGCCTTATACCGGCATTAAAAAGGTCTGTTTCCAGGTAAATCTGACCATCTGTAATAGAAATTACATTTGTTGGGATATATGCCGAGACATCACCGGCCTGCGTTTCGATAATGGGTAATGCGGTAATTGAACCGCCCCCGTTTTCTTCGTTCAGCTTGGCTGCCCTCTCCAGCAAACGGCTGTGCAGATAAAAGATATCGCCCGGATAGGCTTCCCTTCCCGGCGGTCGGCGCAGCAACAAGGATAGCTGGCGGTAAGCCCAGCCGTGCTTGGAAAGGTCATCGTATATTATAAGGGCATCTTTGCCCTGCTCCATAATCTCTTCACCTATAGCACAGCCGGCATATGGAGCCAGATACTGCAATGCTACCGATTCCGATGCATTAGCGGCAACAACAACAGTATGTTCCATAGCACCGTATTCCTCCAATTTGGCTACCACCTGTGCCACCTTTGAAGCCTTTTGCCCGATAGCAACATAAATACAGGTTAAATCGCCACCCTTCTGGTTGATTATGGCATCCAGCGCTATAGCCGTTTTTCCCGTAGAGCGGTCTCCGATGATTAACTCTCTCTGCCCCCTACCAATCGGTATCATGGCATCAATTGCCTTAATACCGGTCTGTACCGGCGTATCCACTGACTTGCGGGCGACTACATTAGGAGCAACTCGCTCCAGGGGATGTGTTTGTTTTGTTTTTATAGCCTCTTTGCCGTCCATGGGTCTACCCAGTGAGTCTATAACACGACCGATCAGCACATCACCCACCGGTATCTCAGCAATACGTCCGGTAGCCCGCACCTCATCACCTTCTCTAATACCTGAATCATCGCCGAGGATAACAGCGGCAACGCTGTCTTCCTCAAGGTTAAGGGCAATACCCATAACCTCATTGGGGAACTGAAGCAGTTCATTGTACTTAGCCCCGGCCAGTCCATGGATTCGGGCAATGCCATCTCCCACCGCTACCACGTTACCTACATCAACCATGGTTATTTGCGTATCAAACTGCTCTATCTTCTTTTTTATAACGGATACAATATCCTGTTCTTTAGCTGTCAATTCAGCCACCTCCTGCCAGCTTATTGGCTTAAATCAGTTCTTTTTTAAGTTCTGCCAGTCGACCCCGTGTACTGCCATCTATCAGCTTGCCAGCCACTTTTACTATAATCCCTCCGATTAAATCAGGGTCAACATATTCGGATTCTATAATCACCTTTTTTCCGGTTATATCACCGAGCTTTTCACTTAAATTTTTTCTAGCTTTGTCATCTATTGGTATTGCAGTAGTAACCTCAGCTCGCTCGATGCCATTGTACTCATCAACCAGATGCCGGTACTCATCAGCGATATCAGGTAGCATGCTCACCCTGCCCTTTTCAATCAGCAGGTAGACCAAATTCATTACCGTTACTGCTATATCACCTATATTGTCATATAATAAACTAACCTTATCATCAAATTTAACCTTTGGGTTATCAAGATATGCGACTATATCCGCATCCTCACCCAGGATAGCAACCTTCTCCAGTTCAGCCTGCCTATCGGTTATATGCTTTTCCCCATCCAGTTCAAAAACTGCCCGTGCATATCTTCGGGCAGAACCCTTTTTAGCCACAGCTACGGCCTCCTATTATTATTACTTAACTTAATTTATACCCGAACTCTCTTCAAGCGTTTTTTCAATGAGCTTTTTATGCGCTTCTTTATCAAGTGTTCGGTCAATGACCTTGCCTGCCGCCAGCACTGTCAAATCGGCAAATTGACTTCGTAAATCAGCCACAGCTTCATCACGCTCCCTTTGTATCTCAACCTGTGCTCTAGCAACTAGCTTTTCAGCCTCTACAGAAGCCTCTTTCCTTGCTCTTTGCCTTGCCTCTTCGCCAGCCTGTTCCGCCTTCTGTATTATCTTCTGGCCCTCTTTACTGGCTTCCTTAATGCGCTTTGCTGTTTCTTTTTCCGCCAGCTCCGCCTGTTCCTTGATTTGTTCTGTCTGCTCCATGCTCTCCTTTACCTTATTGGAGCGCTCATCAAGCATCCTCATAAGCGGCTTATAAGCCACCAGATAAAGCAACAGGAACAAGACACCAAAATTTATAAGCTGCGCTAATAAAGTCGATGTATTTATACCCAGACTACCTAGGCCACCTTCCATTTTTACCCCCATGAATGGTTTTTTCTTGCCATCCGCATCAAAGCTTTCACAAGAGCAGAGTTACAGCAATAATAACACACAGACAACCGCTACCGCTGCAATAACTGCTCCTATAAAAAGACTTATAACTAACGGAATACCTTCTTCCTTATTTCCCCCAATTTACTACAGCTCACTTATTACTATACAATCATAGCCAGGAGAATGGCTACAATCAAAACATATATGCCTATAGCTTCTGTGAGTCCTGCAATAAGAATCATATTTGTAAATATGGGACCTCTCGCTTCTGGATTACGTGCAATCCCCTGTAAAGCAGCGAAGCCAATTAGTCCCAGCCCTATGCCAGGCCCCAACATCCCAAAGCCAACTGCGATCCCAGCCGCCAGCAGCTTCAATCCTTCATTCAATCCTTCAGGATCCATTTTTAACCCCCTTTTTAAAATAATATTTTATATAAGCAGCATAATTCCTGCTTAGTGCGCCCCTTCCTCATGTGGAATCACAGCCAAAGTAACAAAAATAAGGGTCAGTCCGGCAAAAATAAGCGCCTGTATGTAACCTATAAGTAGTTCAAGGCCATAAAATGGGACAGAAAATAACCAAGGAATGAGGAAAGCGACCACCAAGAGCAATATCTCACCGGCAGTCATATTTCCAAAAAGTCGGAATGTAAGACTGACAATACGTATGAATTCAGTAAAGCCTTCCAGTAGACCGGTAAAGATGTTTATTCCACCGGTGAACAATCCAAGAAAACCAGATTTCATATTACCTCGGAACACCTGACTCAATCCACTTTTAAACTCTTTTACATTAATGAATTTTTTCAAATAACCGGCACCTAGCCTGCGTATACCGGTAAACTCAACGAAGACAAAGGATACCAGAGCCAGAGCCAGGGGCATATTGATATCGGTATTGGCCGGCCGAAGTAAATGCACCTCGCCTTCAATAGTATGTACCGTTATCGAACCAAAGCCGGGCAGCAGTCCCAGCCAGGCATTAAAACCGACAAAGAGAAACATGGTGGTTACTATGGGGAAAAATTTACGCCCGTTTTCCTCACCGGCAACACTAGTGCACAGGTTATAGAGCCAGCCGAGCAGGAATTCAAAGGCAGCCTGTAATCTACCCGGTATAAGCTTCATGCGCCGGGTTACGGCATAGGAAAAAACCACCAGGAACATAATCGTAACCCAGGCAGCAATAACACTATTAGTAATGGGGAATCCAAAGATGTGGAAGACCACTTCAGCCGGCAGCTCGGGGTGTGGCTCGGGAAGACTTAGCCAATCTGGTAATTCGACACCGCTAAACAGGCTTTGACCCAGAGAACCGGCGGCAAAGCTAACTATAAGTAGAGCAAGGAAAACAACCGTGAGTCCGATTAGCATCGGGATTGAACAGCCCAAGCAGCCCTTTTTCTTTTTTGGCTCTTCAGGCACTAGGTGTCCTCCTCGTCTTCCCTGTTCTTAAATAGAGGTAACAGCATTCGATAAACACCATAAACTGCAACTATAAATCCAAACAACAAGCCGATTAGTATAAAAAGAGGCTGTGTGCTTAGCTTGTTATCCAGCCACAGCCCTCCAAGCACTCCCAGTAGAATAGCCAGCCCAATAAACCAACCGATACCAATTATGTTTAAGGCTGCCTGCCATCTACGCATAACAACCCCATCACCCGCCAACTAGCATAATATCAAAACTACCCTACCTGGACCAATCAGCTATCAATTTTTTAATAAAGATTCAAGATAATTTTTTTACTGCTTCTATTATAAAATATCCAGGGCTTTTATTGTAATAATCCCAGGTTTTTCTGGATATTCGTTTATTAATCTTTTAATCAGGACTTATTCTTATCAAAGTCTTCCATGTCAAGTCCATCGATAAAGTCACTGAAGGCTGATAGCCTCTTCAATTCTTCTTCGCTTGTTTTTTTGCCTCTTCCTTCTTCTCCTGCTTTCTTCTCCTCTGCGGTTATCCCTTCAGCCTCTTCAATCTTGTCCAGTGATATGCCTGCTTTTTCAAGAACCGACTCCTCGGCATAAATCGGCACTTCCACCCTTACCGCCAGCGCCAGTGCATCACTGGGCCTGGCGTCTATCTCCATCTGTCCGTCCTCAACATTTAGAATGATTTTGGCATAAAAGGTATCATTCATAAGATCGCTGATTTTTATGGAATTAACAGAAGCCCCCAACATCTCAACCACATTGCGTAACAGGTCATGGGTTAATGGCCTGGATAAGGTCTCTCCCCTTAGTTTTATAGCTATCGCATTCGCCTCCGCCGGACCGATAAAGATAGGCAGATAACGCTCTGCTTCTTTCTCTTTCAGCATAACCACATATTGCGAGTTATGCAGCGTAAGCTTGGGATTCATCAAGCCAACCCGGATACTCTCAATGGTCATTTCCAGCATACTTTACCCCTCCTGTATCTCACCAGCACAAATTATTTTACTCTTTCATCGTCAGAGCTGTCAAATAAATAAGTTGATATTTTGGCAGCGCTTTGTTACATTGTAGTATAATACTGAAAATAATATTTTAATTAAGTCACTCTAAGTCCTAGGAGGATATTTTTCGTTATGCAGAAACGTAATGAAGCGATTGCCTGGTTTGAGGAGGTCACTAAAGATGATATTCCTTCTGTCGGTGGCAAGGGTGCCAATCTAGGCGAAATGACCCGGGCTAATATTCCAGTTCCCCCGGGTTTTATTGTAACAGTCAATGTCTACAACGACTTTCTGAAGAAAGCAAATATCTCCGGCAAAATCCGCACCCTGCTTAAACCTCTTGACCCAAACAATATCAAACAACTGCAGCAGATTGCATCCGAAATCAAAAATGTTATCATGGAATCTACCATCCCCCCGGAACTAGCCAGTGATATTAAGCAAGCCTATATAGAGTTAGGCTGTGGCCTGGTGGCGGTACGCTCCTCAGCAACCGCCGAAGACCTTCCCGAAGCCTCCTTTGCCGGCCAGCAAAACACCTATCTCAATATCCAGGGGGAGAATGAGGTTGTCGAAGCCGTTCAAAAGTGCTGGGCGTCTTTGTTTGAGCCGCGGGCGATATACTACAGAACACAACACGGTTTTGATCACTTCCAGGTTGGCATTGCCGTTCCGGTGCAGAGAATGATATCCTCCCAGACCTCCGGCGTTATGTTTACCGTTGAACCGGTGACCAGCGATACCGAAAAGATAATCATTGAAGCCATCTATGGCCTTGGCGAAGGGCTGGTCTCCGGTGAGATAACACCTGACCTTTATATTGTTAATAAAAAAGACCTCTCTATCATTTCCAGAATGATAAGCCAGCAGAAGCGTCAGCTAGCCATTAATACTGATATTACCAATAAAGATAGTAATGCCTGGCATCCGGTACCCGTTTCAGCTCAGGAAAAACAAAAAATAACCGATGATGACATTATCCGTATAGCCAAACTTGGTAAGCAGATTGAAGAACACTACCAGTTTCCTCAGGATATTGAATGGGCAAAGGAAGGCGACGATATCTATATCGTCCAAACCCGCCCGGTAACCACCATAAAAGAAACAGCCGAGGAAGAACCCGAAATAAAAGCACCGGCTCTTCTTGTCGGTGTGTCCGCCAGCCCCGGGCTTGCTTCAGGTCCGGTTAAGATAATACATGATGCCACTGAGATAAGCCTTGTCCTTGACGGTGACATCCTTGTCGCCGATATGACAACTCCCGATTTTGTACCGGCGATGAAAAGGGCAGTGGCTATCGTTACCGACCGCGGCGGACGTACCGCCCACGCCGCCATCGTCAGCCGCGAACTTGGCATTCCCTGCGTTGTCGGTACCGATAAAGCGACGACAAAACTTTATAACAAGAAAATAGTCACCGTCGATGGCTCACATGGTAAGGTCTATAATGGTAAGGTCGCCCGCAGAATAACAACCACCCTGATGACAAACATCCTCAAGGAAGCAATTGAAACAAAAACAAAGGTCTATGTTAATCTGGCACAGCCCGAGCTTGCCGACCGCATCGCCTCCCGCAATGTCGATGGCGTTGGTCTGCTGCGGGCTGAATTTATGGTTGCTCAGATCGGCGAGCACCCGAGCTATATGCTAAAAGAGAATAGGGGCAACGAGTTTATTGATAAACTCTCTGACGGCCTTTTTACCTTTGCCAAAGCCTTCAATCCGCGGCCGGTGGTCTACAGAACTACCGATTTCAAGACCAATGAATACCGTGAATTAATCGGTGGCCAGGAATTCGAGGAGGTCGAGGAAAACCCGATGCTGGGTTATCGGGGAGCTTCCCGCTATATTACGGATATTGCTACCTTCAAGCTTGAAATAGAAGCTATAAAGAGGGTAAGAAATAAGTATAAGAACCTGTGGGTTATGATTCCCTTTGTACGCACTGTTGATGAGCTCAGCCGAACCAAAGATATCCTGGAGTCAGAGGGTTTAAAGCGCTCCGATGATTTTAAGCTATGGATGATGGTTGAAGTACCATCTAATATTTTTATTATGGAAAAATTCCTGGAAGTCGGCATTGATGGCATTTCCATCGGCAGTAACGACCTTACCCAGCTTACCTTAGGTATTGACCGTGATAGCTCAAGGCTGGCAAAGACCTTTGACGAAAGAAACGAAGCCGTAATGGTAGCACTGGAAAGGGCTATCAAGGTTTCAAAAAGTATGGGAGTTACCTCCTCTATCTGCGGCCAGGCGCCCTCGGATTACCCGGAGCTTACCGAGAAACTGGTTTCCTGGGGTATTACATCGGTTTCGGTAAACCCGGATGTTATAGGTTCCATACGAGCTATAATCGCCAAGGCAGAGGCGAAGCTTAAAACTTAATGATTAGCCGGCTTAATATCCGTCAGTTTATTGAGGAAAAAGAGTCCCATCTCTCCCCCTATGCGGCTAAAAGCAGCTTATCGCAGGGAAGGCTAAGATATGAAGATTCATGCCCGATACGCACAGCTTTCCAGCGCGACCGTGACCGCATTATTCACAGTAAGTCTTTCCGCCGCCTTAAACACAAAACGCAGGTCTTTATTGCTCCCCCCAGCGACCACTACGTAACCCGTCTCACTCATACCCTTGAAGTATCTCAACTGGCGCGGACACTTGCCCGCGCCCTTAACCTTAACGAAGACCTCGCTGAAGCTATCAGCCTGGGGCACGATCTGGGGCATACCCCTTTCGGTCATATAGGCGAGGATGTTTTAAACGTACTTTATTGTGATGGATTCAGGCACTACGAGCAAAGCCTGCGCGTCGTTGACCTGCTGGAGAACAATGGTCAGGGTTTGAACCTTACCCATGAAGTAAGAGATGGCATACTGAACCATTCAAAGTCAGGCGAGGATATCTTCGGCCAGAACTGGGTTAAAGCCGGCACCCTTGAGGGTGATATATGCAAGATTTCCGATGCCATCGCCTATATAAATCACGATATCGGGGATGCTATAAGAGCAGGCATTATAAACGAGGACAGTTTACCAGAATCGGCGATGAAGATACTGGGGTATTCGCATCGGGAACGAATAAACACA
>DAOWJL010000062.1 GCA_030640385.1 Dehalococcoidia bacterium
AGGGTATTGATTGAAGAGTGGAGGATGGAATATAATCAGGTACGTCCACATAGTTCCTTGGGTTATAGACCTCCGGCTCCTGAAGCTATCTTAACTGCGGCAACGATTTAAGAAGTGGTATAGTTTATGGGGGCAGGGCACCCAAATCTTTTTTTTTACTAAACAACGACGTAATAAAAAAATTCCCATCCATTTTCTAACCAAGAAAACAGTTTATAATCTGGCTTTTCCCGAATTTCCATATCTTTAATCCTCCATTCAGTATCAACAAAATGAGATAAAAGTTACATACAGATAAAGAATATTAATGTAATATTTATATTGATATGTGATAGGCTCTGAAGGGGGAACCCAGGGTGCTGAGGGTTGGCATCACCAAGAAGCTTAAATAAGAAATTCACCCCTCCCGTGTGCGGAGCCCTGGGTGTAATCGGGAATATCTTCAGGGCCTATTACATTAGACCATTTTAAATAAAGAAATGGATTAAATATAGGGAGGGGGCAAACTCTCTTCCCAATAAAAGGAGGAATTATGTGTTTTGAGGGTTTTCACTGGTTTGGTCTTGGTGGACTGTGGATGTTTTTGTTCTGGGGTGCTTTAATCGCATTTATTGTTTGGGCTGTCGTTAAGCTTACCAGACAGGATAACTCCGTATCGAAAACTAATCATATTGACATAGCCAAAGAACGCTATGCCAAAGGCGAAATATCAAAAGAAGAATTTGAGCAGATTGAAAAAGATCTATCCTAATAAGGCATAATTCCATTCAAACTATTTACAGTAACTTTTGATAGTCTAATGGCAAATAAAATAATAGGTTTCAGTATAGTTTTATTAATAGCCGGCTTGCTGGTTTATATCATGATTGCCTGTTCAAGCGCACCACCTACCTGAGGTTGATAAGCCACCTGTATGGTGGGAACATCAAGTTCAAATAACGCTGCCTTGTAGGGCTTCAAGCCAGTGAAACGTAATAGACATTGTCTATCTTTGCGATATTTCCAGACTTTTCCACCCACCACCCTCGGTAGGCTTCTTCTGTCTAATTTTGCTTTTATTACACCACTCCACCTATAGGGTGCTTAAGAGGGGCTTCGCCCCTCTTAAGCACCCCTTTATTTATCTTTACTCCCACTCTATGGCTGAGGGGGCTTCGCCCCTCTTTCTTCTTTTCCCCCCTCTCTTTATTAAAGAGAGGGGGTCAGGGGGAGAGATTAGTGGCTTGATAAGCAGCCCGGACAAAGAGTAAAATACAGTTGCATAAAGTATTCAGGAGATAACAATGGAAACCGGCACCTGGAAGGTAAAGACGGGACTGGCACAGATGCTGAAAGGCGGCGTCATAATGGACATCGTAAACGCCGAGCAGGCAAAGATTGCCGAAGAAGCCGGTGCCTGTGCCGTAATGGCGCTGGAGAGGGTGCCCTCCGATATACGGGCTGCCGGTGGTGTCGCCCGTATGGCCGACATAAGGATTATAGAAGAGGTTATGGTGGCGGTATCGATACCGGTTATGGCAAAGTGCCGCATCGGGCATTTTGTGGAGGCACAGGTGCTTCAGTCTATCGGTGTTGATTATATAGATGAATCTGAGGTGCTTACCCCGGCTGATGAAGCCAACCATGTCTGGAAGTATGATTTCAAGGTGCCCTTTGTCTGCGGCTGCCGTAACCTGGGGGAAGCCCTGCGCCGTATCGGCGAGGGAGCGGCGATGATAAGGACAAAGGGTGAAGCCGGCACCGGTAACGTGGTTGAGGCAGTCAGACATATACGGGCGGTAACCAGCGGCATAAGAAGGCTGGTTAATACCCCTGATGATGAGCTTATGGCAATAGCCAAAGAGATGGCTGCCCCATTTGAGTTTGTTAAAGAGGTGCATAAGACGGGCAGGCTGCCGGTGGTCAATTTTGCCGCCGGTGGTATCGCTACCCCGGCCGATGCCGCCCTTATGATGCAGCTGGGTGCCGAGGGGGTATTTGTCGGCTCCGGTATATTCAAATCTTCAGACCCTGAAAAGATGGCTAAGGCTATCGTTAAGGCGACAACCCACTACCAGGACCCGAAGATAATTACCGAGGTAAGCAAAGACCTGGGTGAGGCTATGCCCGGGCTGGATATAAAGCAAATCCCGGAACAGGAACTGCTGGCACCGAGGGGATGGTAGCAATCTACGGAGGGTAGCTTTGCAGAAGGTAACAAATGATGACCTGGACGCCCTGCTGGATATACTGCCGCCGCATATCCTAAAGCCACTAAACCTGCAGAAAGACGCCGATGATCTGCTTGAGGTGGTACTTGACCTGGGCCGTCCCCCGGAAGCCCGTTTCCTGAATCGGGAAATTATCCTCAATCCACAGGAGATAAGCCAGGAGGATATTGACTATGTCACCTCCCGCATCAGTAGCTTCGGCGGTGATAACCGTGCCGGCATAGAGCGTACTCTACACCGCATATCGGCTATAAGAAACCGTAAGGGGAATATCGTCGGGCTCAGCTGCCGTGTCGGGCGGGCTGTTTTCGGTACCATAAAGATTATTGAAGACCTCATCCAGTCCGGTAAGAGCGCCCTGCTTCTGGGCAAGCCCGGTATCGGCAAGACAACCATGCTACGTGAGGCGGCACGCGTTCTCGCCGATGACCTGAAGAAACGGGTGGTTATTGTCGATACCTCAAATGAGATAGCCGGCGACGGCGATATCCCCCACCCGGCCATAGGCCACGCCCGGCGGATGCAGGTAGCCACCCCCAGCTTGCAGCACGCGGTAATGATTGAAGCCGTTGAAAATCACATGCCGGAGGTAATTATAATCGACGAAATCGGCACCGAGCTTGAAGCTCAGGCGGCACGCACCATTGCCGAGCGCGGCGTGCAGCTTATAGGCACCGCCCATGGCAACACCCTTGAGAACGTCATGCTTAACCCGACCCTTTCCGACCTCGTCGGTGGTATACAATCGGTAACCCTGGGTGACGAGGAAGCCAAACGGCGCAGAACTCAGAAAACGATACTGGAACGTAAATCTCCACCCACTTTTGATATCGTCGTTGAAATACAGGACAGGTACAGGGTAGCCGTCCATCTCGATGTTATCCAGGCCGTCGATGCCACCCTCCGCGGTCAGCTCAGCGCTACCGAGACCCGCTGGCTGGATGAAAACGGAGAGGTCAGAATAAAGAAGGAGGAATCGGCTAAAAGGGTAAAGAAGGTCGTTGAAGAAGCACCGCATGCCAGTATTAAACACGCCATACCTAAACTCTACCCCTTCGGCATAAATCGGGTGCGGTTGGAACAGGCAGCCAGGGATATGCATATAACCTTGAACCTGGTTGATAACTTAAGCGACGCCGAGCTTATGGTAACCTCCAAGGGCTACTACCGCCGCAAGCCACAGAAAATCAGGGATGCCGAGGCAGTCAGTCTGCCCATATATGTCCTCAGGAAACATGCGCCGGCGCAGCTCAAGCAAATGTTGTCCACCATTCACCCGACCGGTATTGCAGATAGAGGCGTTGGCAGAAAAGATACACTGGATGCTGCCCTCAAGGAAGCAGAGGAAGCAGCCGATAAGGTAACGGAGAACCAGCAGCCAGTGGAACTCAGCCCCCAGAGCGCCTATATACGGCGACTGCAGCACCTTATAGCCGAAAGAAACAACCTGCTTTCAAAAAGCAACGGCAAAGACCCCGACAGAAGGGTAAGTATTTATTGAGAATAATACGAAGCATAGCCATGCTTTATTTATAACCTTTGATAGCGGGGAGGGGAAGCCAAAATGGGAGCTGTCTCATTAAAGCTGCCTGAGATGGCTATCTTACTAAAGCAGCCTGATTAGGGTTCTAAAGGGGCGAAGCCCCTTTTAAAAAATTCTTCCCTCTCCCTTTAGAAAGGGAGGGGGACAATGGGTGAGGGATTTGTCTTTATTCATAACCTTTGAAGGCGGAGAAGGGTGCGGCAAGAGTGTCCAGGCAAAGGCTCTCTACGAGAGGTTATGCCGGGAAGGTATTCCGGCTACCCTTACCTATGAACCTGGCGGCACACCGCTGGGAGACGAGATATGCCGCATACTGAAATGGAATGAAGATCTAGATATAACACCGCTGACCGAGCTTCTACTGTTTAGTGCTTCCCGAAGCCAGCTTGTGCATACCGTAATCAAGCCCAATCTGGAAGAAAGAAGGGTGGTTATCTGCGACCGCTTTACCGATTCCACCACTGTCTATCAGGGTTACGGACGAGGGCTTGATACGGAAGTAATCAGAACGATTAACGATACCGCCACCCAGGGATTACACCCCAACCTAACAATTCTACTGGACCTGCCGGTAGAAGCGGGTCTTACCCGTAAAAGCAACAGCCAGCAAGACCGCTTTGAGAATGAAGATACAACCTTTCATGAGAAGGTACGCCAGGGATATCTGAAACTGGCAGCCGAAGAGCCGGAACGCTGGCTGGTGATTGATGCCAGCCAGAGTAAAGAAATAATAGCTGATATAATCTGGCAAAAAGTAAGCCAGCTGCTGCATCGGGGGGCTTAAAATGCCACAAAAGCAGGTCGCCGTCGCCATGAGTGGAGGGGTGGACTCCTCGGTGACGGCTGCCATCCTCAAGGAAAAGTGTTATCGGGTATTCGGCATTACCATGCTGCTATATCCCGAGTATGGAAATAAGGAAGCATGGAATGCTAAAAAGATAGCCGAGGACCTTGGTATCCCACACCATACAGTGGATTTCCGTAAACTTTTCGAACAGAAGGTTATCACCCCCTTCTGTAACGAATACCAACAGGGCAGGACGCCCAATCCCTGCGTTTGCTGTAATAATCATATCAAGTTTGATGCTCTGCTGAAAAAAGCAAGGGAACTAGGGGCTGATTTTATGGCTACCGGCCATTATGCCCGGGTTGAAGCCTCCACAGACGGCTACCGCCTTTTGAAAGGTGTTGACCACAGCAAAGACCAATCCTATTTTCTCTACACCTTAGGACAGAAACAGCTTCAATACCTGCTGCTACCCATGGGTACCCTCTACAAAAGCAAGGCAAAAAGAATGGCCAGGGAACTGGGTTTAACCGACATCATAAAGCCTGAAAGCCAGGATGTCTGCTTTATACCGGACAGCGGTTACTCCTCATTCATCAGTAAGCGTATCTCATCGCCCCCCGGAGATATAATTGATACAGATGGCAAGATTTTAGGCAGACACAGGGGTTTAGCCTACTATACGGTAGGCCAGAGACAGGGCCTTGGGTTGGCTTCTAATAAACGCCTGTATGTAATCAGGCCTTCTACCGACGGCAACAGATTGGTAGCCGGCAGTCAGGAACATCTTTTCACAAGCAACCTGTCTGCCAATCAGTTAAGCTGGGTATCGGGTCAAGCCCCTGATGAAACAGCTAATATAACAGCCAAAATCAGATACAGGTCGCCTGAAGTCGAGGTTAGCCTGAGCATCAATAAAGGCACCGCCGAAGTCCAGTTCGCCCAGCCCCAGCGGGCGGTAACCCCGGGTCAGTCCATCGTTTTCTACCGGGGAAAGGTTGTACTGGGTGGCGGTGTAATAGAAACTCCCAAATTAACAGAAGGTAATGAGGCAGATAAACATCCGATACACGCCATCCTTCGCTGAGGAAGAAGAGCTGGCTATGCAGGGCTACCGCTTTATCGCCGGTATAGATGAGGTTGGACGCGGCGCCCTCGCCGGACCGGTAGTAGCCGCCGCCGTTATCCTGCCCCACCGCCTGAAGGCTACCTGGCTACGACAGGTAAAAGATAGCAAGCTTTTAACCGCTAAAAAACGCGAATATCTTTTTGACTGCATCCAGGAAGCAGCCATATCAACAGGCGTGGGTATTGTCTCCCAGCGGATTATAGACACCCGGAATATAGTTCAGGCAACCCGGCTGGCGATGAAGCGGGCTATAGAGCAGCTTTCACCACCAGCCGATACCCTTCTCATAGACTTTTTAATCCTGCCGGAAGTGCCCATATCTCAAAAAGGGATAGTTAATGGAGACGGTTTGTGTTTTTCGATTGCCTGCGCATCAATAATCGCCAAAGTAACGCGAGACCGCCTTATGATAAAAATGGATGCTGTCTATCCCGGTTATAGACTGGGGAAACACAAAGGCTACTGTACCGAAGAACATGTAGC
>DAOWJL010000058.1 GCA_030640385.1 Dehalococcoidia bacterium
CAATATTTTATTTATTATTATTAACCCAGAAAACAACTGTTCGCCATTTTCAAGCCAGAGCCTGGCGTTTGATGTTAAATATGGTTCGCACTGGCAGCCATTTAGAACAATGGCTTCTATCTTTTTGCCTTCAGGTAGTGATAGCTTCATATGAGCCGGCAGAGTATCTCCACCCCCGGCAATACCCGCCTCCCTTATCATCGTCACGATTTCTTTTACCGAAAGCGCTTCTGGATTTTGTGGAGCTGCCTCTATCCATTTGTCCTCACCATCAGAGGTTATGGTTATGGCATCTACCAGCCGTCCGCTGGCTGGTTCGACAAGTTTGATTATGCCGGATACTTCACCTGATAGAGTGGCATGGATGGGAGTAATACCAAAGTCATCTGAATCTGCAATCTTCTGCCCGCTGAGAACCTTGTCTCCTCTTTTCACAAGGATGCTGTATGAAGCGTTAATGTTATATAAGGGTAAAGTAACCTTTTCCGGTAGTGGCAGCGGCTCAATAGGACTATCGGGGGTAGGCATGCGGTAGGGCAGGCGAACTTTATAGCTTGGACCATTCCTTCTTAAAAATAAAGCCAACTTATTTTTCCTAACCTAAATAATCGGACAGACCGGAAGATTTATAAACCACTCTGTCGGCATTAACTAACAGGCATTCGGCATTGTCCAGCGCTTCAACCAGCTCCAGGCCGGCTTCAGGTCCCATTGCGAAGACTGATGTTGCTAGGGTATCAGCCAGTGTGCCGTCTTCGGCTATTACGGTAGCACTTATACACTCGTTTGCCGAATAGTCTGTTTTCGGATTCATTATATGATGGACCTTCTTATCCAGTGTGAAATATCGCTGGTAGTTGCCGGATGTGGTTATAGATTTGCCGGAGAGCGAAATGGTAGCCAGCGGTTGGCTGGTATCATCTGGATTGATAATGGCAATGTGCCACGGTTCACCGCCGGGCTTGGGGCCAAGGACACTTATATCGCCGCCGATATCCACCATGGCATGCTCTATGCCTCTGCTTTCCAGTATGTGCAATGCTTCATTGGCGGCATAGCCTTTGGCAATAGCACCGAGGGTGATTTTCATCCCCTCTGCCATAAAGGATATCCTGTCTTGCGTAATATTTATTTTATCCGAGCCGATGAGTTTCGCAGCTACGTTTATTTTTTCCTGTTGAATTTCGGGGCTCTCTTTCCATAGTTCACCTGCTCCCCACAGGTCAAGAAGTGGCTGCACGGTTATATCAAAATAACCGTCCGTTTGACGATAATAGTTCTGGGACATTGCTGTAAGCTTGAGCAGATCGTCGGAAGGATTATTCAGATAACCGTCGCGGTTGAGCCGGAATGCCTCGGCGTTTTCGTCGAATATCGAAGCCCGGCTTTCTATTGCCTCGATTCTGGAGAAGGCGGCATCTATGGCATCTATACCGCTTTCCTCATCCGGGGCATAAACTGTTATGCTGGCAAAGGTGCCCATCAGGGGGCGGATTTTTTCAAACTTTGGAAGAGTTTTAAAGAAATTACCGGCGAAAGCAAATGAGCCACACATTATAACGAGGAACAAACCGGCATCCCTGAGGAATCTTCTCCTTGATATTCCACCGGTTTGTCCTGGCTTTATAATTTTAAACCATCCATCAGGTAACTCATTCCAGCCTTTTATCTCTTAAGTTTTGGAGATGCAATTTTTGCTTGCATCTCCAATGTAAAAACCTGAAAGCAAAGGAGACATCTTCTTATGAGTAGAGTATGGAAAAGGAAATAATATAATATAGCTTTACGGTTTGTCAAACAAGGCTGAACGGCATTAACCTTTTATGACGCCGATAGGTTTTGTTCTGGCGACAATTTTGGAGATACCGGCGCTGTGGGCGACATTGACAACGGAGGTTACATCTTTATAAGCCTCCGGGGCTTCTTCAGCCAGCCCGGAGAGGCTACCCGTGCGCACTATTATGCCGCGGGCTGCCAGCGATTCCAGTACGTCCCTGCCTTGTAGATGACGCTTGGCGGCAGCCCGGCTCTGAATCCGTCCGGCACCATGGCAGGTAGAGCCGAAGGTTTCCATCATCGCCTGCTCGGTACCCACCAGCACATAGGAAAAGCGCCCCATATCGCCGGGAATAAGAACCGGCTGGCCTATCTTTGAATATTTTTCAGGAATATCAGGGTGGCCGGCGGGAAAGGCTCTGGTGGCACCCTTGCGGTGGACGCAAAGCTTCTGTTTTTTGCCGTTAAAGCTGTGTTCCTCTATCTTGGCAATGTTATGGGTAACATCGTAGATAAGCTCCAGACCGGCATCCGCCGGCTGAATGTCCATTACCCGGCAGAAAGCCTCCCTTACCCAGTGGGTGATGCACTGGCGGTTGGCCCAGGCGTAGTTGGCGGCACAGTTCATCGCCGAAAGATAGTCCCTGCCTTCAGGAGAGTCTATGGGGCTGCAGGCGAGCTGGCGGTCGGGTACGTTAATGCCGTATTTGTTCATAGCGGTTACCATTACCTTGATATAGTCGCCGGCTGTCTGGTGACCCAGCCCGCGCGAACCGCAGTGGACAAGGAGCATAACCTGTCCTGTCTGGTTAATACCCATAGCAGCGGCGATATCTGGTTCAAAGATGTGGTCTATTACTGCCACCTCGAGGAAATGGTTTCCAGAACCCAGCGTGCCGAGCTGGGGTATGCCGCGCTCTTTAGCCCTGGAACTGACAAGAGACGGATCTGCGCCAGCCATTTCACCGTTTTCCTCGGTGGATTTAAGGTCTTCCAACAGTCCGTAGCCGTTTTCAATAGCCCAGCGGGAACCCTTTATCAATACTTTATCTATCTCCCCGGGGCGCAATCTTATCTTGCCCTTTGAGCCCAATCCCGATGGCACATTGTTATACAGAGTATCAACCAGCTCTTTTATTTTGGGTACAACCTCTTTCCGGGTCAGATTGGTGCGCATTATACGAACGCCGCAATTGATGTCAAAACCAACACCACCCGGCGAGATAACGCCGTCTTTTATTCCCATAGCCGCCACGCCGCCTATTGGGAAACCATAACCCCAGTGGATATCGGGCATAGCCATGGAATTGCCTACTATTCCGGGCAGGTGGGCGACATTAGCCACCTGCTCCAGTGTCTGTTCAAGAAGGATGTGCTCCAGCATTTCCCTGTCGGCGTAGATTAATCCGGGTACAAGCATACCCGGTTTATAACTCTTCGGTATGCGCCAACGGTATTCGTCTATTTTTTCCAGGGGACCGCTCCACTTTGCCATATATCACCTCCTAGACATCGAATATAACCTGTACCTCGTTTTTCTCACTGTCCACCTTGAGCATATGGTAGGTGGCTGACTTAACTCCTGTCTTTAACCGGTGGCGCAATGGGTCGTACTTCTCGCCATAACATATCGTTTTTAACCGGTTTTCAGGTAATATACTTACTTCAAACCTTCTGAATAGCAGCATATCGACATCAAAATAATATAACAGGTGGTTTAACCACTCAAAGAGCAGGCCTTCCGGGTCATTGCCGTTTACCTCGAACCGGCGGCTTTCAGTTTCCTTTACGTTGTCAAGTTCGGCGATTATGGAAAACATACCATAGGCGGCGTTGCCGAACGCCTCGGCCAGGGTGTTGCCGTATGCAATCAGGCCGATGTCAGCAGTATGCTCAATGAATTTATACCTTTTCAATATACAACCTTTATATCATAAAGATCGGATATTTTAAAGCCTTGCCGGTATTAAATGACTATACGACGAATTATAAAAGCTGGTAGAATAAGTAAGCGTAATATTTCCATAATGACACAGGTGCCGGATTGATAAACATTCTTATAATAGCCAGAGAAACTAAACTTATAAAAGAGCTGACTGCAAGGTTTATTCACAGCGGTTTAAACTGCTCGGTTGCTATCGACGCAGAGCAGGCTTTGAAGCAGGTGAAAGACAGATCTCCTGACACAATACTGGCGGATATAAATAATGCAGTAGATATTCGCCAGGTTATGGATATACCTTCAAGAATTGGTATGACGAAAAATCCACTGGTAATGCTTATAGTTTCGGAGACGATGCTGGACAATGTTGCCAATAGTACCGGATTAGCCGATTTTATAATTAAGCCCTGTGATATAAACGAGCTTTTCACCAGGGTGCAGAGATTGGTAAAAAGGATAAAGGGGGCTGATTCAAAGAAAGTAATCAAGAGGGGTAATCTGGTAATAGATACAGCCAGTTGCGATGTGTTTCTCGGCGGCATGGTTGGTTGAATTGACCTTCAAGGAATACGAACTGCTTCGATTTCTAGCGGCCAGTAAGGGGCAGGTCTTTACCCGTGAGGCTCTGCTGAATAAGGTCTGGAAATATGACTACCTAGGTGGTGAAAGAACGGTGGATGTCCATATAAGAAGATTGAGAAGCAAAATAGTGGATGTTGACCATACCTTCATTGAGACGGTAAGAAACATAGGTTACAGATTCCGCAAGGATGTTTAACCCCCTGCACCTCAAGATATGCCGATAAGTGACCAAGTGCTGAAACTGTTATCCGGAAATTAAGCCAGTAGGAAGACAGGATTCTTGGACTGCTGTTTCAGGTTTTATCGAAACATATTTGGGGGGAGATTCTATTGGTTGCCCTCCCCCTCTTTCTCGATATAAGGAGACGGGGTATCTATATGCTCTTCAACGTCGATCCTTTCAGCGGTAAAAGGGGAAAAACCTTTAATAACAAGGCGTCCGTCTTTATAAATATCAAGCCCGGAACCGCATGTAGGGCAGGTCTGATATCTTGGATTGAGCAATGCCCAACCATAGCGCAGGGTGCCGCATTTGGAACACTTGCCCTCTATCATATCAATCCTATTATAATCCTAACCATAGTATAAAAAAACAGTCCTCAGCGTATATTATATCAGGTTACAGATAACCTGAGTGAAATAACAACCATAATTATATAATATCGCCTCTATGCTCGCAATATTATGCTAAAGCTACTATATAGCCTAGCAAGACTTTTCGTTATTCTTTAATACCTTGCCGGCCTGGAATGCACCGGCAATGAAATTACCGAAGGTTTGATACCGGTTGTGGGAGCCTGCAGAATAGATAAAAGGCTTGATTTTAGTAACATCCGGTTTGCCATCGGTAAGGCAGGATTCGTTAATGTGAGTTTCTTCAATTTTACCGATTAAGAGCGCATGGCTACCCAGGTCTATAATGTGCGCCAGCTTACATTCCAGGTTTACCGGGCACTGGTCAATCATCGGTGCGTTGATTAATTTGCCATAGAATATATCAAACCGACAAACTGCCGCCTTGTCGACTTGAGCACCAGAAACGATGCCGCAATAATCAGCTTCCACTACAATGTCTTCAGAGGGGATATTTATAGAAAAATTTCCGGTTTGTTTTATGCCCTTCAGGGTATAGCGGCTATGCCTTATGGCAATGGAAATCATTGCTGGTCTTTCACTGGCAATACCGCCCCAGGCTACGGTAATAAAGTTTGGTTTATCATCAACATTGGCTCCGACAAGGAACACGGGTTGGGGGCAAACAAACGTGCCTGGTCCCAGCTTTACTTTTGTCATTGAACTTTATCCTTTCACTTATTCTGTAAATATAAAGTAGGAGGCTTATCTTGACTGTATTATTTATCACCCTTTAGCTGCTGCCATCTTTCCTCTCCCAGGCACTGGCGGGCGGCGGCACACCATTCAATGCAGGATGGTGTCTTTTCACGGTAGACATACTGACCGCACTTGCGGCATCTAATTTTGAGTTCATCGGAAAATATCTCAACGTCGGCACCGCAGTTGGGGCATTTATAGAGCGCTACTCTTAGTTTTCTGCTGTCCTGGCCGGGACACTTGCTGTACATAATATCACCAAATCCTCTCTGTTCTTGAATATATATTATATCATTATAATAAAGTCAAGTAATATGCCTTTCTGTGACCGGGGTCACACAGGGGTTAATTTGATGCCAGGTGTTTAGATGGGGATACGATTGTTGCCGGCTTGACAAGTATGAATGCTTTGGATATACTGAAAAACAGATAAGATAAAGGCTGGGAACGAGACTAGTAAATCCCCAGCGAAGCCCAGAGAGCCGGGTGAGGTGTGAGCCGGTGCTGGCGCAGGGGTTGAATGGACTCGGGAGCTGCAGGCCGAAAAGAGTTAAGCTGAGTAGGTCTTGCCGGAAAGGGAACCGTTAGACAAACCCGGGGTATCGCAACAAAGTGTTTGGAGCCGTACCTGAAAGAGATAGTTGTTTTTAAAGCAACTAATTAGGGTGGTACCGCGAAGGAGTAACCTCTCGCCCCTATGGCGAGGGGTTTTTTATTTTGTTGGAGGATTTATGTATTACCCGACACTGGAAGAAGTAAAAAAGCTAAAAAACAGGGGTAACCTGATACCAATCTACCGTGAGCTGGTTGCCGACCTGGAAACGCCGGTATCTGCCTTTCTGAAGATTAACCGGGGTGGCAATTCCTTCCTGCTGGAAAGTGTCGAAGGCGGGGAAAGGATTGCGCGCTATAGCTTCATAGGCACCGAGCCATATAAGATAATAAAAACAAGCGGGAGAGATAAGGCAGACCCGCTGCCGCTCATTGAACAGGAGCTGGATAGGTACGAAATAGTACCGGTTAGTGGATTGCCCCGCTTTAGCGGCGGCGCCGTTGGTTATCTGGCTTACGAAACGGTCACGCGCTTTGAAAAACTGCCCTCTCCGGATGCCGACCCGCTGGGACTGCCCGAATCATTATTTATGTTTGTCGATACCATGCTCGTCTTTGACCATGTTACCCATCGTATAAAGATATTGAGCCATGCCCGGCTTGATGGAGATATAGAAGAGGAGTATGCAAAGGCAGTAGGGAGAATTGAAGAACTGGCAGATAGGCTGAGCCAGCCATTAACGCAAAATCAGAGCAGTAAAACTGCCCGTAAATCTATAAATGGCCCGGAATTATCTTCAAACTTCTCCAGGGAAGAGTTTGAGCAAAGCGTGTTGAAGATAAAGGAATATATTACTGACGGTGAAGCTATTCAGGTTGTATTATCCCAGCGTCTGGCACAACCGACCAGTGTCCCCCCATTTGAAATCTACCGGGCGCTGCGAAGCATCAATCCATCGCCGTACATGTTTTTCCTTGATTTCAAAGATTTTCATATTATCGGGGCATCGCCGGAGATTCTGGTCAGGGTAGAGGATGGTATGGTTATGACGCGCCCGCTGGCAGGGACAAGACCAAGGGGGGAAACGCCGGATGAGGATAATAAACTGGAGCAAGAACTTAAAAAAGACGAAAAGGAACGCGCCGAGCATATAATGCTGGTTGACCTCGGCCGCAATGATATCGGGCGTGTAAGTCAGCCGGGTACGGTTGAGGTCAGCGAGCTTATGGAGGTCGAGCGCTATTCTCACGTTATGCATCTTGTAACCCATGTCCAGGGTAAGATACGTAATGATATGAGCGTTATCGATGCTCTCAGAGCCTGCTTTCCCGCCGGTACAGTATCCGGAGCGCCCAAGATTCGGGCTATGCAGATAATCACCGAGCTTGAGCCAGAAAAGAGGGGACCATATGCCGGGGCCGCCGGCTACTTCTCCTTCTCCGGAAATATGGATATGGCTATCGCTATAAGGACGATGGTGGTCAGCAAGGGCATTGCCTATACCCAGGCGGGTTGCGGCATCGTCTACGATAGCGTTCCCGAGCGTGAATATGAAGAGACAATGAGCAAGGCACGGGCGCTGCTGAAAGCAATTAGCCAGGCTGAGGGGAAATATGCTGCTACTGATTGATAACTATGACAGCTTCACCTATAACCTATTCCAGCACCTCAGCGAGCTGGGAGAGGAGGTAATGGTGGTGCGCAATAACAAAACAGATATTGAGGCGATTGAGAGGATGGAACCGGAAAGGATGGTTATCTCACCCGGGCCATCTACGCCGCTGCATGCCGGTATCTCCAACGATGTTATCAAACACTTCGGTTCCAGGCTGCCGATACTCGGTGTCTGCCTGGGGCACCAGTGTGTCGGTTACAGCTACGGTGGGCAGGTGGGGAAGGCTAACAGGATTATGCATGGCAAGTCTTCTTTAATACACCACAACGGCCGGGGAGTATTCACCGGGCTACCCAGCCCCTTTTCCGCCATCCGCTATCATTCGCTGATGGTGTTGCGTGAGGGACTGCCGGATTGTTTTGAAATAACGGCATGGACGGATGACGGTACCATTATGGGGCTGCGCCACCGTGATTATCCGTTAGAAGGCGTCCAGTTCCACCCCGAATCCTTTATGACCGAGCAGGGAAAGGAATTACTAAAAAATTTCCTTAACAAGGAGTTAAAGAGATGATTAAAGAAGCTATTAAAATGCTGGTTGAGGGGCATTCGCTGACAATAAAACAGGCGGAGGGGGTAATGGAAGAGATTATGTGTGGAGAGGCAACGCCGGCGCAGTTCGGTGCCTTTGTTACCGCCCTCAGGCTCAAGGGGGAGACGGTGGATGAAATTGTCGGCATGGCGAAGATAATGAGAGATAAGGCTATCCATGTGAAATTAAATGAACCGCTGGTGGATACCTGTGGCACCGGTGGTGATGCCGCCGGCACCTTCAATATCTCTACGGCAACGGCTTTTGTGGCTGCCGGCGTCGGGCTAAAGGTAGCCAAGCACGGTAACCGTGCTATGAGCAGCCAGTGTGGCAGCGCCGATGTCCTTGAAGCTCTGGGGGTCAAAATAGACCTTGATGCAGAGGGCGTCAGGCGTTGCATAGAAGAAGTGGGCATCGGCTTTATGTTCGCCCCGCTGTTTCACCCGGCAATGAAATATGCTGCCGCCCCGCGGCGAGAGATCGGTATTCGTACAGTATTTAATCTTATCGGCCCGCTGACGAATCCGGCCGGTGCCGGAGCCCAGGTAGTGGGTGTCGCCGATGGGGCAATGGTAGAGAAGATAGCGATGGCGCTTGAAGGTCTGGGTTGCCGGCATGCACTTGTGGTTCACGGCGAGAATGGATTGGACGAAATTGCCATCAACGGCAGGACCATAATATATGAATTGAAGGATGGTGAAATCGGAAGCTATCATGTCAGCCCCGGGGACTTCGGAGTGCCAGAGGCTAACCTGAATAGCATAAGGGGTGGCACCGCCGCTGATAACGCTGCCATACTGCGGAATGTATTATCGGGGGAAAAGGGAGCTCAGCGTGATGTCGTGCTTATGAATGCTGCCGCGGTACTGCTGGCCGGGGATAAGGTGGAAAATCTGGAGCAGGGATTCAAACTGGCTGAAGAGGCAATAGATAGCGGCAGGGCAATGCAAAAGATGGAACAGCTGATTGCCTTTAGCCAGGCTTGATAACGGGGTGCAGATGATTCTACAAGAAATAGTAAATGACACTAGGCTGGAACTTGAAAATATAAAGCGCCAGTTGCCTTTAGAAGAGCTTGAGAAAATGACAATGGAGCAGCCAGCACCCCTTGATCTGGCATCGGTGCTGCGTGGAGGTGGTGTTAAGCTCATTGCCGAAATAAAGAAGGCTTCGCCTTCACGTGGAATCGTCTGTCATGATTTTGACCTATTAAAAATAGCACAGACCTATGCCTCTAATGGTGCGGCGGCAATATCGGTACTGACCGAACCGAAATACTTTCAGGGTAGCCTAGATTACATGAAACAGGTGGGGGATGGGCTGGGTAACAAAAGAATACCCCTGCTAAGGAAGGATTTTATCTTTGACCCATATCAAATATATCAATCGCGGGCATATGGAGCCGATAGTTTGCTGCTCATCGTGGCTATTCTGGAGCCGGATAAATTAAAGGAATTGTTGTCATTAAGCCACCAACTGGGTATGAAATGCCTCGTGGAGGTACACAATGAAACCGAGCTTGAGGTTGCCCTGGGAAACGATGCCGGCATTATCGGTATAAACAACCGCAATTTAAATACTTTTAAAGTGGATTTAGCTACTACAGAACGATTAAGACCGCTTATTCCATCAGATAGAATAGTGGTCAGCGAAAGTGGTATAAAGAACAGCAATGATATGGAGAAATTAAAAGTATGGGGAGTTAATGCTGCGCTTGTCGGCGAGGCGCTGATGTCGGCGCCGGATATCGCTGAAAAAATGAGGGGATTGCTGTGTCAAAGATAAAAATTTGCGGAATAACCGATAGAAAAAATGCAATAGCTGTCGCTAAAGCCGGTGCCGATTTTCTGGGGCTGGTTTTTGCCCGGAGCAAGCGTCGGGTTTCTAAGGAAAGGGCATTGCAGATTGTTGAAGCCGTTCATGAGTTAAAACAACGTCCGTTGATTGTCGGCGTCTTTGTAAATTTGCCAGCCGTGGAAATAAACAGCATTGCCGAATACTGTCGCCTTGATCTGGTACAGCTCAGCGGTGATGAAAGCTGGCGTTATTGCCGGGAGATTGAGCGTCCGCTTATAAAGGTTATTCATATGGAGGCTACCCAGACAGCCAGCCAGGTATTGTCTGAGTTAGAAGAGGGCTACAGGCCAGGCTTGAAACAAAAACATATCTGCCTTCTTGATACAAAAACGGAGGATGTCTATGGCGGGACCGGCAGGGCGTTTGATTGGAGACTGGCTGAGGAGGTATCAGGCAGATATCCGATAATAATTGCCGGCGGGCTTTCACCGCAAAACGTCGGCAGTCTTATAAAGCAGGTAAATGCCTGGGGAGTTGATGTCTCCAGCGGTGTTGAAAGCGGTGGGGAAAAGGATATAAAAAAAATAGATGCTTTTATTAAAGCTGTGAGGCAGGCAGAGAAGGAGGTGGAAATTGCAGCCTGATAAGAAGGGTTATTTTGGTGAATACGGCGGTAGATTTGTCCCTGAGACACTGATACCGGTGCTGGACGAGCTGGAAGCTACCTATCGGGAAGTAAAAAATGATGCAGTCTTCTGGGGTGAGTTTGAATCACTGTCAAGGGACTATTCGGGGAGACCGACGCCGCTATATGCGGCGGAGGGAATGACTAGGCACTGTGGCGGAGCAAGAATACTTCTTAAAAGGGAAGACCTGGCTCATACCGGCGCCCACAAGATTAACAATGCCCTGGGGCAGGGGTTGCTTGCCCGGAAAATGGGCAAACGACGCATAATTGCCGAGACCGGAGCCGGGCAGCATGGGGTAGCCACGGCTGCCGTATGCGCCAAACTGGGGCTTACGTGTATTGTTTATATGGGGGAAGAGGATGTAAGAAGGCAGGCGCTGAATGTCTTTCGTATGAAATTGATGGGTGCCGAAGTAAGGACTGTTTGCGGGGGCAGCCGGACACTAAAAGACGCCATCAACGAAGCCATCAGGGACTGGGTGACAAATGCCCAGGATAGCCACTACCTGCTGGGTTCGGTTGTCGGCCCCTCCCCTTACCCACGGATGGTGCGTGATTTCCAGTCGGTAATCGGCAAGGAGACCAGAAAACAGATAAAGGATAAGACCGGCAGATTACCGGATTATATAGTCGCCTGTGTTGGTGGTGGCAGTAATGCCATCGGCATTTTCTACCCATTTCTAAAGAATGAAGAGGTCAAGCTTATCGGTGTAGAGGCGGCGGGTAAAGGTTTAAAAAGTGGTATGCACGCGGCAACACTGGTCGCCGGCAGCGCAGGTATCCTCCACGGAACCAAATCCTATCTTTTACAGGATAAAGAAGGGCAGATAAAACAGACACACAGTATATCCGCAGGACTTGATTATCCCGGGGTAGGCCCGGAGCATAGTTTCCTGAAAGATAGCGGGCGGGTAAAATACGTTGCCGTGGATGATGGCCAGGCGCTTGAGGGGTTCAAGCTGCTGTGCCGCACAGAGGGCATTATGCCGGCAATGGAGACGGCGCATGCCATATATTATGTTATTGAGCTGGCAGGTTCGTTAAACAAGAACGAAATTGTAGACATAAATCTTTCCGGTGGCGGGGATAAAGATATAGATATAGTCGCTGAGGCAATGGAGGCGGGAAAATGACCCGTATAGACGATATCTTTCAAAAACCGAAAGCTAAAGCACTTATCGCCTATATAACCGTGGGCTATCCCAGTATTGAAGCAACAAAGGAAGTGGTGCCGCTGCTTGTTGAAAGCGGTTGTGATATTGTGGAATTAGGCATACCCTTCTCAGACCCGCTGGCAGATGGCGCTACCATACAGAAAGCCAGCTTCTGTGCCCTGCAGAACGGAATCACTCCGAAGCGTTGCCTTGAGCTGGCACAACAGCTGCGACAGGAGGTAAACATACCGCTGGTATTTATGACCTACTATAATCCCGTGTTTAAATACGGGATTGAAAAATTCTGCTACGATAGTGCCGTAATTGGTGTTAACGGGATAATCGTGCCCGACCTGCCACCGGATGAAGGCTCGGAGCTGGAAGCTATAAGTCATAAGCAGGGCCTTGACCTCATCTATCTGCTGGCACCGACAAGCACCGAAGAACGTATAGAAATGGTAGCGCGAAAGTCGCGTGGTTTTATTTATCTGGTATCGGTAACCGGCGTTACCGGTGTCAGAGAGAGCCTGACAACCAACCTTGATGAGCTGGTTGCCAGGGTAAAAAGGAAAACATCAAAGCCAATATGTGTCGGTTTTGGTATATCAACCCGGCAGCAGGCAGGGCAGATAGCCAGGGTAGCTGACGGTGTCATTGTCGGCAGCCAGATAATTCAACTTATGCAGGCGGAAGATGATTTTACATCGGTCTGCAGTTTTGTAAAAGAGTTAAGGCAGGCTCTCGACAGGGCGCAGAGTTCTTAAATCCCTGTATTTGCAATTCGAAAATCTATTACCATCAAGTAATATCCCGTTACCGGGCTAGGACTATAGTAATGAAAAACAGGTACTAAAGAGGGATTTACCGCACTGTAAAACTAAAATAGAATATACCCGAGACGTATTGAAGAGGTAATAATATGCCCGTAACTTTAAGCGGACGGAAATACTATAGAACAGCCGAGGTCTGCCGGATAGTAGGTATTAGCCGAACCACTCTTTTCCGCTGGCTTACAGAAGGCACTTTCAGCGAGCCGGAACATAGAGACAGGAGGGGATGGCGGTTATTCACCGAGGAAGAGGTAAGTAAAATGGAGACGGAGGCGAACCGCATCAGTAAAATGGGTATAGAGATCTATTAGCATAAAGCAACATAAATAAATTAACAATATAAGTTGTCGTGGGATGATGGATTATGGAAATAAATGAACTACTAAAAATAATGGTAGACAAGAAAGCCTCGGATATGCATTTGAGAGTACCCAGCACACCGATACTCCGAATTGATGGCGTATTGGTTCCACAGGAAGATTTGCCCCCGCTGGATTCTAAAGATATTGAAATGGCATTCGAGCGTATAGCTAATCCAACGCAAAGAAGCGCTTTCCTGAAAGAAAAAGAGCTGGACTTTGCCTATAGTGTACCCGGGCTAGCTCGCTTCCGTGTCAATGTTATGAGACAAAGAGGAACGATAAGCATTGCTTTTCGCATGGTGCCTTTTGGTATTCAATCCATAGATGACTTAGAGTTACCACGGATTTTAGAAGACCTTATGTTAAAACCATACGGGCTTATCCTTATAACCGGACCTGCTGGTAGCGGCAAATCTACTACCACAGCAGCCCTGGTCAATTATATCAACCAGAATGAAAAACGGAACATAATTACTATCGAAGATACTATTGAATACTTGCACAGTAACAATAAAAGCATCATTGCCCAAAGAGATATAGGAGATGATACTCAATCGTTTGCTATTGCACTGAAACACGCACAGCGGCATGACCCGGATATCATTGTTGTTGGAGAGATGCGTGATCCGGATACAATATCTAATGCAATCAGGGTGGCCGAGACAGGACGCCTTGTAATTGGCATATTGAATGCCAATGATACCATCCAGGCAATTGACCATATTTTTGAGGTATTCCCTGAAGATAAACAGAAGCAAATCAGAATTCAGTTATCAAGGGTATTGGAAGCGGTGTTGTCGCAGAAACTGGTAACCCGGATTAGCGGAGGGAGGGTTGCCGTTTTTGATATTATGATTGTCGATAGCAAAGTGAAAAAACTGATACAGGATTCTAAAGCTATTTCCGGTAATAACGGAAACCTGTATGGCATGGACCAGTTGTTAGCTGACCTCGTAGGAAGTGGTGCAATATCACCGGATGAAGCCTTGGGCAAATGTCATAATGCAGAACTACTGCGGGATATGCTACAAACAGCGCCAAAGAAAGCTAAAGTAAAGAGTCAATCAACATAAAAACGCACTGGCTTGATTAGAGAAGTTATAGTACTAAATGCTAATCTCTACTACTGCAAATCATAGATAAGACGGCTTTATTGGTAACTATTACGAGCGCCGCATCAATCTTCTGGCGGCTATAGCGACGACGAAAACAAGCAGTATATCGATGCCGATAAGTATGAATACATTTACCGCTATATCAGACCAGCCGCCGCCGCGCAAACCAAGCTCTACTACCGGCTGGATTGCGTAATAGGTGGGGAATAATTTACCTATCCATTGCGGAATCTGGGGAAACATATAGATAAAGACGGGACCAAATAAAAGGATGCCACCGGATTTCCATACCGTAAAAAGGGTGGTAATATCCTTTATTAAAGCGCCGAATATCAAGCCAAGCTCCACTGCCATTATGGCGCCAAGGAAGAGCACTCCTACCAGTAATAAAGAATTGATGCCGAAAGCCTGGTTTAAAAGCAAGATTGCAACCCCCATAAAAACACTGAGAACGACGCCCATGATTCCTTTGGCTATGAAAATCTCGCCGATTGACGTTGGGGTAATAACCAGCGCTTCAAGGGTTTTTTTCTGCTTCTCCTCTATAATTGAGGTTGACGGTAGCATAAGCCCGCCAAAGAATACCCCCATAAGCACCAGGAATGGTATCAAGCGCTCACTCCAGGGGGTACTGACCTCATCACCGAGCGTAACCGATTCAATCTCAATCGGCACCTCCTGGCCGGCAAGCTCCCTCACAAGGTCGGCTATGGTCGTCGGCAGTATTATGCGGGTTTTAGCCAGGCTTTCCCCCCAGATATAAGCCTCAATAACAACCGTCTCTCCCTGGGAAACGGCATTATCAAAGTTCTGCGGTAGAAGTATGCCCATATCCACGGCACCGCTTTGGGTAGCCTGTTTAAGCTGAGAGGCATCTTCATATTCCCTGGTGGTAACCGAATCAAGCTCCTGAGCCATAACAACCAGTTGAGAATTACCTTCATCAACGATTCCGAGGTTGGGCTTCTCGGAGAAAAGCGTACCGAAAGCGAGTGTTGCCACGAGTGTAAAGGCAAGCGGGGCAACGATTGCCCAGATAAACATGAAGTTTTTCGGTCCGTGGATGAACTCTTTGCCAAGCAGAATAGAGATACGCTTTAGATTCATCTGAATTTTCTCCTAAGTGCCATTATACCACCCCATACGATTACCATAATAAACGCCAGCAGTATCAGCAAATCGGTCCAGATATCACCCCAGCCGGCATTGAAATTAGAAGCTTGGTGGATTGTATTCGTAAGATAATACGTGGGGATGGCTCTGGCCCAGTCGGTAACGGTACCGGGAAACATAACGCCAAACGATGGGATACTGAAAATAAGAAGTACAGTGATTCCCCAGCCCATAGAAGAAAGCATGTCTTTCGACACGGAGGCTATCAGGAAACCGCTGCCGGTGAACAATATACTGCCTAACAGTAATGCAAAAAGAACAATAAATGGCTGGCTGCTAAGGCCACCGACGATAGCCATAAATAACGCTCCCTGGACAAAGGCGAGGCTGGCTCCCATAATCAGCTTGGCGGCGAAAAGGTCGCGGATACTCATCGGGGTAACCAGCAGGGCGCGGATGGTACCCTGTTCGACCTCCTCGCTGATAAGACTGGCAAGACCCATCATTTCTAACATTATCAGCATGATAGCCAGCATAAGCCGCATTCGGTCGCGTATCGGTATCTGCTCTCCCAGAAGATCCGGACCCAGGATTTCGGCGGATACTTCAATAGACAGTGTCTGGCCGGTTTGAAGATAAGCCAGCTCCCTTATCATGGTCTCGACAATGTCCTTTATTTCATCTGGGGCATCCGTTGAAAAATAGAGGGTTACAACCGGCTTCAACCCGGAGGCAAACTTTTCCATAATATCTGCCGGCAATGCTACTCCGGCTTCGTGTGCTCCATCTGTTACCGCCTTTTTAAGGGCTTCCTCGGAATCGTATACCTCAAACTCAATTCCCCCTCCTTGCTGGATAACTTCAAAAACGGGGGGTATGACCGGGGCGTAAAGCCCTATTTCAAGCTCTTCGTCAACCGAAGAAGGCATCACAAAATAAACAATAAGATAGGTAACAATACCCAGAATTGTTATAAGGGTATAAAACCGGTTTCTGAAGAAAAGCGCAAAATCCTTGGCTACAAGTGCTTTGATAACGCCGAAGTTCATTCGGTGAGTCCCCGCCCTGTAATCTTTATGAATATGTCCTCAAGGGTCGCTTCTTCGCTGTGTATGGTGACCACGTTCTCTTTTTTGAAAAGATTGTGGATGTCTTCCGGGGTTTGGGGGGTATCTAGGTCAATTTCAAGGCTCTCTAACGCACCGTTTTTGCCGGAAACTTTAGCTTTGAGTGCCCGTTTGCCATATTTCTGCTTAAGTTTATCCGGTTTATCAAGGGCTACTATTTTACCCTGGTTCATAAAAGCCACACGGTCAGAGAGCTTATCCGCCTCCATCATATCGTGGGTGGTTAAAAAGATGGTGGCTCCCCGCTTGCGTTCTTCAAGTATGATGTTTCTGATGGCTTCGGAAGATATCGGGTCAAGACCGGCGGTGGGTTCGTCGAGAAACAGAATCTGAGGCTGACTTACGAGAGACCTGGCAACCATAAGGCGTTGCTTCATCCCTTTTGAATAGTGCTCTACCCGGTCCTTCTCGCGGCCGGCAAGCCCCACCCTTTTAAGCAGAGCATAGGCATCAAAGGATTTTATACCAAAGAGGCGGGCGAAAAGGTCAAGGTTTTCCAGTGCGCTCATACGCTGATAGAGGTTTGTATCCTCAAAGCAGACGCCGATTTCTGATTGTACACGTTCAATATTTTCGGCAACATCCATACCAAGAAGAATAACCTTTCCACCTTTGGGTTTGAGCTGCCCGGTGAGTATTTTAATGGTCGTTGTCTTGCCGGCGCCATTGGGACCCAGAAAACCCAGAATCTCCCCTTTGGCTACGCTAAAACTGATATGGTCCACGGCTATAAGGTCATTGTAATGATAGGTTAGCTTATCGGCAACAATCGTATCTTGGGTCATCTTAACTCCTTTCATAGATGGAATTGACATTTTGCGGGATATTATAGTCCAATATCGGCAGGAGCACAATGTTTGCTTAAGGGTAATACAGGATAAAGATAGAATTATAAATTGAACATAGAGCTAAATAATGGTATAAAGATTAGATATAGTTGTAGAAGTGAGGCTACTATGAATATCGTAATCAAGTTCGTTGCCAGGTGGTGGCTATACAGTGGGCGCTATAGATGGTCAAAATTACGTCGCTGGCTGTTTGAGCGCCGATATCTTAAAGAACCTCTACCAGAAGCAGGTTCATTAGGGGATATAGAGGCTTGTTTGAAGCAGATTACATGGAAGATGGAAGGATTACTGCATTTATACGATAGCATCAGCTACCCACAGACGACATGGGTAAAGAAGAAAGATGACTGTGACGGTTTTGCCAGCCTGGCGGCAGAGCTATTGTATCGTTTGAACTCGAACTATAGGCCGGTTCTGATAACGACAGTTGTAAGACCTATTGCAAAAAGCCATACGGTTTGCGCTTTTAATAATCTACGGGGAAATCTGTGGTATTTCGATAATGCCAGGCTTAAGAGTGAGCAGTATAAAAACTATGATGAAATAGCGGTAAAAGTGAGCCAGCGTGGTAAAAGTTTAGTCTGCTGGGACGTCAGGAACCATTACACCTTCGAACTGATAGAATTCCATGACTAGCAAATAGGAAGCCAGAGGTAAGTAGTCTTGGAACATATATTCTTGGTTATTCTTCTTCAAAGTGGTTTTAGGACTTGGCCATAAGGGTCATCGGCTTTTTATATAATAACTAGATTCTGTTTAATAGCTCAGATACATACAGATTGCACCGCAAGCGGCCACATTCAGCGATTCTGCTTTTTCACGGACTGTGGGGATTCTTATCCGATAATCGGCTTCATCCAGTATCGATTTTGAAAGGCCGGATGCCTCGTTGCCAAGCGCCAGCAGGAGTTTACTTCGACGGCGAAGGATAGCCGAATTTTCCACTCCATTGAGTTCCGCTGCTACCAGGAAATAGCCGCTTTTTTTAAGCGTCTCCGCCAGTTCAATGTAACGGGCGGTTCTTCTGAGCCACACGGATAAAACCGTGCCGGCAGTAGA
>DAOWJL010000020.1 GCA_030640385.1 Dehalococcoidia bacterium
AGCCGGATGCGACGTCCGCAGGGCAAAGGGAGCCAGGCAGGTATCAATGATGTCTACTCCAGCTTCAATGGCTTTGATAAAGCTCATCGATGCCATGCCACTGGTATAGTGGCTATGTAAATTTATAGGTATTTTTAATTCCTTTTTGAGCGCCTTGACCAGTGTATAGGCATCATCGGGAGATATCAGCCCGGCCATATCCTTTATGCACAGGCTATCAGCGCCCATATCCTGAAAGATTACCGCCTTTTTCAGATAGTAATCCAGGTTGAAAACAGGCCCGCCCATTTTATTCTCGGTAAGCGAATAGGATATTGTTAGCTGGACATGTTTACCGGCTGCTTTTATCGCCTTAACTGCCGTCTGGTAGTTGCGTTCGTCATTCAGGGCATCGAAAACCCTGAAGATATCAATACCTGTTTCGGCGGCATGCTTAACAAAGGCTTCAACCACATCATCGGCATAGTTACGGTAGCCTACCAGGTTCTGCCCCCGCAGCAGCATCTGTAGCGGTGTATCCGGTGCCAGCTTTTTCAGGGTGCGTAGTCTATGCCACGGGTCTTCATTCAAAAATCTGGTGGGTACGTCAAAGGTGGCGCCACCCCAGACTTCCATAGAATAGAAGCCGGCCTTATTCATCTCGGGTGCGATAGGCTCCATATCCTCGGTTCGCATCCGGGTCGCCAATAGCGACTGGTGCCCGTCCCGTAGGGTAAGATCCGTAATTTTTAGCGGATTTTTATCCATTATAATCCATCCTTTACAGAGGAATTAACTATACAGGATAGGCTTTGTTTTTAACAGCTATTCCTGTAAGAGGGTGTACTAAAATTAATCACCAATAATGGCCAGGACATCATCACGGGCTACATTATCGCCATTATTAAAGTTTATAGTTTTAACCGTACCGCTAACCGGTGACGGCAGGTCTATTTCCATTTTCATCGCCTCCATAACGGCTATTTTATCACCAACCTTTACTTTGTCTCCTACCTTGACATAATAACGAATTATAAGGCCGGGCATTGGTATTGCTAGTGGCGTTCCTTCATTTCCAGACTTGTTTGTGTTTTCCTCCAACGTTATTCTTTCCTTTTTACTTTTATTTACAATGGAATATTACCGTGTTTTCGTTGTGGGTTTGTATCAACCTTGTTTTCCAGTGTTTCAAGCGCCCGTATTAGTTTGGGGCGGGTCTCTGCCGGGTCAATAACATCGTCAATATAACCCCGGGCGGCAGCAAAATAGGGATTGCTGAACTTATCTTCATATTCACTAACCAGCTGTTGCCTTGTTTCCTCCGGCTTATCTGATGCGGCAATAGCCCTCCTTGAGATTATATTAACCGCTCCCTCCGCCCCCATAACGGCAATCTCCGCCGTAGGCCAGGCAAAGTTTATATCACCACGCAGGTGTTTTGAGCTCATAACGATATAGGCACCACCATAAGCCTTACGTGTGATAACAGTAACCTTGGGCACTGTTGCTTCGGCATAGGCATATATGAGCTTGGCGCCATGTCTGATAATACCGCCGTGTTCCTGAGCAGAACCGGGCATAAAGCCGGGGACATCAACCAAACTGACCAGCGGGATATTGAAAGCATCGCAGCAGCGAACAAACCTGGCCGCCTTATCCGAAGAATCAATATCAATAACTCCAGCCATAAAGGCCGGCTGCTGGGCAATAATACCTACCGGTCTGCCATTCATACGCCCAAAGCCGACAATTATACTCTGAGCGAATTCTTTCTGCACCTCCATAAAGTCACCATCATCAACGATGTTGGTTATTAGCCTTTTCATATCGTAAGCCTTCTTCGGGTCATCCGGAATTAATTTACGCAGGCTGTCATCGGTTCGCTGCGGGTCATCTTTGGTCTTTATCGGCCGGGGTTTTTCCTTCCAGCTCTGCGGGAAAAAACTGAGTAATCGGCGTACTTCACTGAAGCATTCCTCTTCACTATCACTAATGAAATGAGCAACGCCGCTCTTGCGGGTATGGACTTCAGCTCCCCCCAGTTCCTGATGACTTAACTTCTCATGGGTGACTGCTCTTACCACATCCGGCCCGGTAATATACATCTGGCTGATACCCTTAACCATGAAAATATAATCTGTTATCGCCGGGCAGTAAACGGCACCGCCGGCGCTGGGGCCGACTATAACCGAAATTTGCGGTACAACACCCGAACACAGTGTATTGTACAGCAGCATCTCGCCGACAGCATACAGACTCCATACGCCCTCCTGAATACGTGCCCCGCCAGAGTCAAATATGGCAATTACAGGGGCAAGATTATCAAGGGCCATTTCCATAATTTGCTGTACCTTCTGGCTGACTACCTCGGATATTGAACCGCCGAGAACGGTAAAATCCTGGGAAAAGACGAAAACCAGGCGGCCATCTATTTTGCCACTGCCTGTAACTACGGCATCTCCCAGAAACTTTTTATCACCCAGCCCGAAATCAGTAGACCTGTGGGTGATAAAGGTACCCAGTTCTTCAAAGCTACCCGGGTCAAGAAGAAGGTCAATCCTCTCCCTGGCAGTCAGCTTGCCCCGGGCTTTCTGTTGCTCAATACGCTTTGCACCACCACCAGCCCGGGCTTGTTCTTTGAGGCTGGCTAACTTTTTCAGCTTTGCTTCTGCTGTATTTCGTTCTGTTGTCATTCTTCCTCTATAAATTTCTTTTAGATGGAATAAAACTGGGTTTGCACGGCGGGTTGATATCCGCCATATAATAGCATACCGCCTAGTACAGTGCAACCAACTTGAATACAACAAATAAATAGACTATAATCTAAAGTTCTTTTAGATAGGACCTTTAGTTGCTAACAGTAGCCCATCTGGAGGGTTCCGTGCAATCCAATTTCAAGAAACAACTAGACAGTATACTACTAAATTTCAAGCAGGACAGGGGTAACCTTATCCCCATTCTTCAGCAGGTTCAGCATGAGCTTGGTTACCTTCCGGGAGAGGCTATGCAGGCAATCGCCGACTTCCTGCATTTATCTAGCAGCACTGTTTATAGCGTCAGCACATTTTATACCCAGTTCAAGCTGGTCCCTTCCGGTAGAAATGTGGTCAGAGTATGCCGCGGTACAGCCTGCCACGTACGCGGTAGCGCCAGCCTCCTGCGTGATATTGAAAGACGATTAGGCATCAAGCCCGGAGAAACCACCGCCGACAGAGAGCACAGCCTTGAAACTGTAGCCTGTATCGGTGCCTGTGCCCTTGCACCGGTGATGATAATCAACGATGATGTCTATGGAAGAATGACCACTACCGACGCCGGTAAAGCGCTGGGTAATTACCGTGCGAATAAAGAAACAGAGATGAAACCTTGAAAACTGAAAACAACTTCAATCCACCAGAGCAGGTTCTCAATGCGACTGACAGGCCACGAATAGTGGTTGGCACGGCCACTTGCGGCAGGGCATCCGGTGCCATGAAAGTGCTCAAAACCATCGGGGATGAGCTTAAGCGACACGATATAGATGCCGATGTAACCGAGGTCGGTTGTATTGGCCTTTGCTTTGCCGAACCGCTTGTAGATATCATAAAACCCGGCAAGCCGCGCATTACGTATGGTGAATTAACGCCGCAGAAAATCTCCAGTTTGATAGAGGACTACCTCATCAATGACAATCCCCGTCCCGACCTGGCGTTAGGTACCATCGGAGAAGGCAGCATAGAAGGCATCCCCAGGTTATTTGAAATACCTGTCTTGCGATCCCAGGTACGCATCACCCTGCGGCACTGCGGACATATAGATCCGGAGAAGATTAATGATTACATCTCGGTTGGCGGTTATAAAGGACTCGAAAAAGTATTAACGGAGATGACTCCCCAACAGGTTATAGACGAAGTCAGAACATCGGGTTTGAGGGGACGCGGTGGAGCCGGTTTCCCCACCGCCACCAAGTGGCAGTTCTGTTACAATGCTCCGGGTAACCAGAAATACATAATCTGTAATGCCGATGAAGGCGACCCCGGTGCCTTTATGGACCGCAGTATGATTGAGGGAGACCCTCATGCCGTCATCGAGGGCATAGCTATTGCCGCCTATGCCATCGGCGCCAGCGAGGGTTATATTTATATCAGAGCGGAATACCCGCTGGCGGTAAAGCGAGTGCTGTTTGCCATCAAGGAAGCCGAAGCCAAAGGTTTCCTTGATGAGAACATTCTGGGCTCCGATTTCAGTTTTCACCTCCATGTTAAGGAAGGCGCCGGCGCCTTTGTCTGCGGCGAAGAGACGGCGCTAATGGCATCCATTGAGGGCAAGCGCGGTATGCCCCGCCCCCGCCCTCCCTTCCCCGCCCAATCAGGCTTATGGGGAAAACCGACCAATATAAATAATGTCAAAACACTGGCTACGGTGCCGATTATCATCGACCGTGGCGGTAAGTGGTACTCCCAATTCGGTACAGAAAAGAGCAGGGGAACGAGCATATTTGCCCTTACCGGTAAGATAACCTATATGGGGCTGGTGGAGGTGCCGTTGGGCATCACCCTGCATGATATCATCCATGATATAGGTGGTGGTGTTCCCAACGGCAAAAAGCTGAAAGCGGTACAAACAGGTGGCCCTTCCGGTGGCTGCCTTCCGGCAAATATGGCTAATCTCCCGGTTGATTATGAGGAACTCGCCCGCGCCGGTTCAATAATGGGCTCCGGCGGTATGGTCGTAATGGATGAGGATACCTGTATGGTAGATGTTGCCCGTTTCTTCATATCCTTTACACGTTCGGAATCCTGCGGCAAATGCGTCCCCTGCAGACTTGGAACCAAGCAGATGCTCGATATCCTGGAAAACATTTGTAGCGGCAAGGGCAAACCAGGTGATTTAGAGCTTCTTGAAGATTTAGCCCAATCAATAAAGGTGAGCTCCCTATGCGGGCTCGGCCAGACGGCACCCAATCCGGTTCTGACAACACTACGCTACTTCCGTGAGGAGTACGAGGAACATTTAAAGTATCACCACTGCCGGGCGGTTGTCTGCAAGGAACTGGTAACATACTCAATTATCGGCGAAAAATGTCCCGGCTGCGGTTTGTGCGTCAGGGAATGCCCGGTTGGCGCCATAACCTTCATTGGTAAGAAAAAACCGGTCATCCTCGATGAGACGAAATGTACCAGGTGCGGCGCCTGTTACAGTATATGCCGCCTCGGCGCCGTGGAGATTAAATAGGTGAAATAATGTTAAAACTGATTATAAACGGCAGGCAGGTTACCGCCAAAAACGGTATGACGGTGCTCCAGGCCGCACAGGAAGCCGGCATATATATTCCCACCCTCTGCGCCGACCCGGACCTGGAGCCGCACGGCGGCTGTCGCCTTTGTATTGTTGAGGTAGAGGGTATGCGAGATATGCCCACCGCCTGCACTACAACTGTCAGCGACGGCATGGTGGTAAATACCGAGACAGAAGCGGTTAATAAGGCGCGTCGTACCGTTATAGACCTCCTTATATCCGACCATCCTATGGACTGCCTGACCTGTGTCAAGAACCAGAGGTGTGAGCTACAGGAGGTAGCTGCCTACCTTGGTATTACCGAGAGGCATCTGCCTATGACTATCACCGAGCGCCCGGTTGATGACAGTAATCCCTTCTTCACCCTTGACCATAACTATTGTATTCTGTGCCAGCGTTGCACCCGCACCTGTGACGAGGTAACCGTGGTCAATGCCGTAGAGATAATAAACCGCGGCTATGATAGCAAGGTAAGCACCTTCGGTGATAAGCCGCTGATGGAATCAATCTGTAAATCCTGCGGCGAGTGCGTCGTCCGCTGCCCGGTGGCGGCGCTGGTACCCAAAAATAATATTATACCGACCTCTGAGGTAGAAACCACCTGCCCCTACTGCGGTGTCGGCTGTATGATGCATCTCGGCATCCGTGATGATAAAATCATCTCTGTTAAGGGCAGCAGGAATAGCCAGGCGAATAATGGCCGCTTGTGCGTCAAGGGGCGTTATGGCATTGCCGACTTTGTCCATCATCCGCAGCGCCTGACAGAACCTCTTATAAGAAAAAACAACGTGCTTCAAGAAGCAAACTGGGATGAAGCCCTGGATATCGTCACCGAAAAGCTGTCCGGATATTCATGTGACCAGATAGCCGTAATCGCATCTGCCAAATGCACCAACGAGGAAAACTATATCGTCCAGAAGTTCGCGCGGACGGTACTGGGCACAAACAACATAGATCACTGCGCCCGTTTGTGACATGCCCCCACGGTGGCCGGTCTGGCCACCACCTTCGGTAGCGGTGCCATGACAAACTCAAATAATGATATTACAGATGCCGCCTGCATACTGGCTATCGGCAGCAACACTACGGAAACGCACCCGGTTATTGGCTTTAATGTGAAAAAAGCGGTGCGCCACGGCACAAAGCTGATAGTAGCCAATCCCCGCCGGATTGGGCTGGTGCGTTTTGCCGATATCTGGCTGAGGCAGAAACCGGGCAGTGATGTCGCCCTTTTGATGGCGATAACGAAGGTCATTCTGGATGATGGATTACACGATTCCGCTTTTATACAGCAGCGATGCGAAAACTTCGATACCTTTAAGCAGTCGTTGGATAATATTGACCTTGCTTCTGCTGAAAATATTACAGGCGTACCCCGGAACCAGATAATAGAAGCCGCCCGCATGTATGCCCGGAATAGCCCGGCGTCTATCCTTTACGCCATGGGTATCACCCAGCATAGCCACGGCACCGATAACGTTATGGCTATCGCCAACCTGGCAATGCTTACCGGCAACATCGGCAAACCCGGCAGTGGCGTCAATCCGCTACGGGGTCAAAACAACGTGCAGGGCGCCTGTGATATGGGTTCTCTGCCCGATGTATGCTCCGGTTACCAGAAGGTAACCGATCCGGCAATAAAGGAGAAGTTTAAAGCCGCCTGGGGTATTGATTTGCCATCCGATACCGGGCTGGCCATCACCGAAATGTTTGATGCTATATTGCAGGGTAAGATAAAGGCTCTATATCTCATCGGCGAAAACCCTGTGCTGAGCGACCCTGATGCCAGCCATGTCCGGGAGGCTCTTTCCAATCTCGAATTCTTTGTCGCCCAGGATATTTTCATGAATGAGACGGCCGAGCTGGCACATGTGGTGCTTCCCGGAACTTCGTTTGCCGAAAAGGACGGCACATTTACCAATACCGAGCGCCGGGTGCAGCGGGTGAGAAAGGCAATCGAACCGACAGGCAACTCCAGGGCTGACTGGCTAATCACCTGCCAGATTGCGCAGCGTATGAAGGCTAAAGGCTTCGATTTCGAGCACCCATCTCAGATTATGGACGAGATTGCCGAACTGACGCCGAGTTACGGCGGCATTTCCTATAAACGCCTCGAGAGGGGAGGCCTGCAGTGGCCCTGCCCCACCACAGAGCACCCGGGAACACAGATTCTACACACACAGCAGTTCGCCCGCGGCAAGGGCAGGTTTATGCCCCTGGAGTACAAGCCGCCGGCAGAGCTGCCCGACGATGATTATCCGCTGATACTGACAACGGGGCGTAGCCTGTTTCAATACCATACCGGCACCATGAGCCGCAAGGTAGCCGGCCTTAACTTGTTTAAGGGTGAAGAGGAAGTAGAGATAAACCCCCAGGACGCTGAGAGATTAGCCCTCAAGGATGGTGACCGGGTAAGGGTGGTATCACGGCGCGGGCATGTAACCGCCGGGGTCAAGATAACCGATGCTTCATCACCGGGGGTTGTATTTATGACCTTCCACTTCGCCGAAAGCCCGACAAATATCCTGACAAATCCAGTTCTTGACCCGGTATCCAGGATACCGGAGCTAAAGGTATGCAGCGTAAGAATCGAAAAGGTATAATATTATAATAGGTTGGACAGCTATGCAGTATATAGGCGTTGATATAATAGAGATAGCCCGCATTAAGAAGGCAATCGACCGCTGGGGACAGGATTTCCTGAAACGGGTTTATACTGTGCCGGAGCTGGAGCTTTACTTGAAAAATCCATCCTCACTGGCAGCCAGGTTCTCGGGCAAGGAAGCGGTAATAAAAACGCTGAACTCCAGTGGTATAGGTTTGAAGGAGATAGAGATACTCTCCGATTCCAGCGGTAAACCAAGGGTCAGACTCTACGGAAAAGCACAACACCAGGCAAAAGATATGGGTTTGACCAGCCTCGATATCAGCCTGTCACACTGCCGCGAGTATGCCATTGCCTGCGCCATCGGCGAAACAAAAAGCTGATTATTTTTATTTGCCAGAAACCGCCATACTCCAGGTTTGCCTCTTCAACTTGTGCCACATACGTGTTAAAATTAAAGAGTAACTTCCTCACTGTAAGGAGGGCTGATATGTCGGGGCATTCCAAGTGGTCTTCAATAAAGCACCAGAAGGGGGCGGCTGATGCCAAACGGGGCAAACTGTTCACCAAATTAACCCGGGAGATAATCCTTGCCGTCCGCGAGAATGGGAGTAGTCCGGAGACAAACTACCATTTACGTTTGGCTATACAGAAAGCAAAGGATAACAATATGCCCTCGGATAATGTAGGGCGGGCAATAAAGCGGGGCGAGGGTACTCTTGATGGAGTTACACTCTCAGAGCTGGTCCTTGAGGGTTACGGACCCGGTGGGGCAGCTATAGTCGTAGAGGCGCTAACCGATAACCGCAACCGCACCGTGCAGGAAGTAAGGAGCACATTTTCACGCAGCGGGGGTAACCTGGGGGAAAGCGGCAGCGTCACCTGGCTTTTCGGCCAGAAGGGATTGGTTACAATAGAGACCGGCAATGAGGATATTGATGAGCTTTCTTTACAGGCGATAGATGCCGGCGCCGAGGATGTCATCCCCCAATCGAGCTATGTGGAGATCTACACGAAGCCCGAAGAGCTGGAAGCGGTCAGGAAAGCCTTAGAGCAAAACAATATAACCGTTTACTCGGCGGAGCTTGCCAGGATACCAAAAACAACCGTTCAGCTTGACGAGCATGCCGCTACACAGGTTTTAAAGCTGCTGGACAAGCTGGAGGAGCTGGATGATACCCGGAGTGTCTGCAGCAATGTTGATTTCCCAGACGAGGTGCTTGATAAATATAAGGCTCAAGAGTAAGCCGCCGGATTATGAGGATTTTAGGCATTGACCCGGGCACTCTGGTAATGGGTTACGGCATTATAGACAGCCAGGCGGACGATATGACTCTGGTCTGCTGTAACGCCCTGACCTGTTCACAGCGTTATCCAATAGCAGAACGCCTTAGCTATTTCTTTAATAAGCTTTCCGAGATTATTACTAACTATCGGCCGGATGTGGTGGCTGTAGAGCAACCATTTGTCGCCAAGAATGTCAGGACGGCGCTGGCGATAGGCAAAGCCCAGGCGGTGGCTATGCTGGCGGCCAGCCAGCAGGGAATCCCGACCTACGAATACAGCCCGGCGCAAATCAAGAGGGTTGTTGGCAACTACGGAGCCAGCTCTAAGGAGCAGATTCAGGAGATGGTCAGGCTCCAGCTCGGGCTAGCCGAAGCCCCCCAGCCAAACGATGCCGCCGATGCCCTGGCGGTGGCTATCTGCCATATAAGAGAAGTACACCTCCGGGAAATACTGGCACGGCAGGGGGAAAAATAATGATAGCCAGTCTTAAAGGCAAACTGGAATCGCTGGGTGGAGACTGGGCAGTTGTTAATGTCGGTGGTATAGGCTTTCAGGTATTTATGCCAACCACTACCCTCAGCGAACTGGGCAGCGTCGGCGGTGATATAAAGCTGTACACACACCTGCACCTGCGCGCCGATAACATTACCCTTTACGGCTTCGCCTCAACCGGCGAGCTGGAGTTATTCAAAACCCTTATAAACGTCTCCGGGCTGGGGCCCAGGATGGCGCTGGTAATGCTATCGGCGATGGATATAGAGCAGCTCGTTATGGCTATCGCCAGCGGCAACGCCGAGCTGCTGACCGGTATTCCGGGCATCGGCAAGAAGATGGCCAGCCGACTGGTGCTGGAGCTCAAGGATAAGATAGGCACAGGCCTGGTATCAGCTCCGGTAGCTGAACTGGCACAGGAGAACGCCGATGTTCTGGCCGCCCTGACCACCCTGGGTTATTCAGCCAGTGAAGCTACCCGTGCCCTCGCCAGCCTACCCCGTGGCCAGAAGCTCAACCTTGAGGATAGAGTAAAGCTGGCGCTGGCATATTTTGGTAGCCAATAGAATCTTTATAAAGAGGTAGCAGATGAAAATAAATGAATATCTTTTCATGGAATACAAGGTTTTAACAAATAAATATATAACCGCCAGCCAGCACCTGAGGGAGTTGCTGCCCCGCTTCACCAGATTACCCCAGTCAGAAAGGGTGCCGAACAGCAGGACGTGCAAAGAACTGCTGCGCGAGCTTGATAAGATTGAGGAAGAAATTGAAATAGCCCTTGCCAGACTGCGCAATATCCGCCATCGGCTGCTGGAGTTGATATAGCACCCGGTGTAGGGGTGATAACCTGTAAGCCAGTAAAGAGTTGAGAAATGGAAACATCAGAGTATTTTTTAAAAGAATACCGGGCTTTAACCGATAGATACGCAACCGCCAGCCGACACCTGAAGGAGTTGCTCTACCAGATCAATACCCTGCCAGCAGATGAAAAGCCAGATTTCAAGGCAATAAAAGAGTTACTGAGTGAGCTGCATAAACTTGAAGATGTGCTGGAATATGTTACAGGCAGGCTGCACAATGTCTTCCACCAGCTGATGATACTGGTAAAGGAGGATAAACCGAAAAAGAAAGCAACCAAATCCAAAACCACCCCCAAAGCCCCAAAAACCAAACGCACAGCAAAAGCCGCCAAACCGGCGGAAGCCAAAGCTCCACCCAAAAAACAGAAGAAGGAAGAGGAAGAGGAATAATTGTGGAGTTGAACTAGGGGGTCGTTCAAGGAAGATTGATGTAAAGGAGGAAAATAACCATGGAATACTTATACGCTGACAATTTTAGGGGGTTTACAAACGCATTACTTACCATAAGGGACATTAATTTTTTTGTGGGCGAAAATAGTACTGGGAAAACTTCAATACTGAGCTTGCTCAAATTACTGAAATCAGTCGACTTCTTGTCCTTGTCCAACCAAGACTTTAATGCCGGGGGCGTTGAACTAGGTAATTACAAAGATATAGTCAGTGCAAATGTAACCGATAAAAGGTATTTCCGTGGCGGTTTAATTGAAAAAAGCAATAATAACGGATTTAGCGGTTTTCTAATGACATTTATTAAGAGGGATGGAATCCCATTTCTACATAAATACACTTATAGAATTGAGGATAAGCAAACAGAATTTATATTCTTTGAGAATATAATTAAATATCGTCCAAAGAAACTGCCTGAAGTAAAAAATAGAATAGAATCTATTAGTGAAATTTTCAAGGAGTGGGTTGAAGAACATAAAAAAACCATGGCACCCTACAAAGGATACAAGCAAATTGATAGGCAAAGCTTTGGTGATGCACCTCTCCCATTTCTTACATTTATTTTATCTAGAGAGCCTCGCCAACACATACCCCCAGTACCCAAATCCATTGTCTGGTTTGCCCCAATACGAACGACACCACAGCGCACATATGACGAATATAGATTAAAGTTTTCAGCGGAAGGTGTACACACTCCCTACTTAATTAAGAAGATTTTAAGTTATGGTACAGGTAAACAGGCAGAAGTGAACAAGTTTCGTGATTCTATCGAAGCATTCGGACGTGCAAGCGGGCTATTCAAATCAATAGAGGTGCGAGCATATGAACCAAAGTCAAAAGCATCTCCATTTGAATTAGATATACGACTAAATGGCGAAGAGCCGTTAAACATAAAAAACGTGGGCTATGTGCCCTGCCCCCATAAACTATACCACTTCTTAAATCGTTGCCGCAGTTAAGATAGCTTCAGGAGCCGGAGGTCTATAACCCAAGGAACTATGTGGACGTACCTGATTATATTCCATCCTCCACTCTTCAATCAATACCCT
>DAOWJL010000078.1 GCA_030640385.1 Dehalococcoidia bacterium
ATTCTTTAACCAGAACCTTAAAAGACTCTGGTACACCAGGGGGTAGAATATCCTCACCTTTAACTATTGCTTCATAGGTCTTGGCTCGACCGGTAACATCATCTGATTTAATTGTCAAAATTTCCTGAAGATTGTAAGCAGCACCATAAGCCTCTAGTGACCATACTTCCATTTCACCAAAACGCTGGCCACCGAACTGGGCCTTACCGCCCAGTGGCTGTTGAGATATCAGCGAATAAGGGCCTGTCGCTCGGGCATGAACCTTGTCTTCAACCAGATGATTGAGTTTCATCATATAGATATTCCCCACTGTTACCGGCTGGTCAAATGGCTCACCAGTACGACCATCACGGAGTATAACCTTTCCCGAGACGGGCGAAGGCAGATTCCTTTCAACAATGACCTTTTTCATGACCTGTTCCAGTTTCTCCTGGCTGATATTTCGGCTCTTAATACCCAGGTCTTCAAGCCATAGTCGCAGACACACTTCCCTTGCTTCTCCTTCAATATCATCACTGAACACCCTTTCGGCATCATAGCCTTTACTACCTACCCACGCCTTAGCCAGCTCTATTTGCCTTGAAGTGTGGATACTATCAGAATCAGTGCTTTCTGCACTTGCTTTTTGGGCCAGCCACGACCTAGCCAGGGCATCCTCAATCGCCACATCGCTGGCACCATCAAAAACCGGTGTCAGTGCCTTGAAGCCCAGTTTTTGAGCAGCCCAGCCTAAGTGTGTCTCAAGAACCTGTCCAATATTCATCCGCGACGGAACGCCTATAGGATTAAGGATAATATCTACCGGCGTACCGTCGGGCAGGAAGGGCATATCTTCAGTCGGGGCAACAATGGAAATGACCCCTTTATTACCATGCCGCCCGGCAAGTTTATCCCCTACGGAAATCCTCCTTTGCTGAGCCACCCAAACCTGCACCCACTTATTAACCCTGACCGGCAGTTCATCACTATCCTCGCGAGAAAAAACCCTTACATTTATCACCTTACCCCACTCACCATGGGGCACCTTTAGTGAGGTATCCTTTACCTCACGGGCCTTCTCGCCGAAAATAGCTCGTAAAAGCTTCTCTTCAGCTGATAACTCGGTCTCTCCCTTGGGTGTGATTTTACCGACTAGAATGTCACCTGGTCCTACTTCAGCACCGATACGAATGATACCTTCTTCATCAAGTTCACGTAAACTCTCTTCGCTGACATTGGGTATATCCCGTGTAATTTCCTCCGGTCCCAGTTTCGTATCACGGGCTTCAACCTCATGCTTTGATATATGAATCGATGTAAACTTATCCTTTTCCACCAGACGCTCACTTATAATGATGGCATCCTCATAGTTATACCCTCCCCAGCTCATAAAAGCACATACTACATTCTGCCCCAGAGCCAGTTCTCCATCTTCGGTTGCCGAGCTATCTGCCAGAACCCAACCCTGCTCCACACGCTGCCCTTTACTCACCACCGCATGCTGATTTATACAGGTTCCCTGATTGGTGCGTACGAATTTCATAAGCGGGTAAATATCTTCCTGCCCGGCATCATTAGTAACAACAATCCGGAAACCTGTTACCGAGGTTACTACACCGGCATTCTTTGCAAATAACACCTGACCGCTATACTTGACTGCCTCGCTCTCCATCCCGGTAGCTACCAGTGGTGATTCAGGACATAGTAAAGGTACTGCCTGTCGCTGCATGTTAGCACCCATCAGTGCTCTATTGGCATCATTATGCTCCAGAAAGGGTATTAGTGATGCGGCAACGCTGAAAATCTGTTTAGGTGACACATCCATAAAAGATACCCTTTCCGGCGCCGCTAGCAGGTATTGCTCTTCCAGCCTGGCTTCAACCTTTTCATCTATGAACTGACCGTTTTCATCCAGCCGGGTATTTGCCTGGGCTATCATAAATTTGTCTTCTTTGTCCGCCGTTAGATAGACGATTTCATCGGTTATAAAGGGCACCAGCTTTATATTGCCGCTACGAACACGAGCAAGCTTTGTGGTCATTTTAGGTGTAATTATATCTCCAGCCCTGGCTATAATCTTCCCCCTAGTGTTTTTTATCTCCTCACGAATTGTCCTTTGCGTAAATTCCTTTATTTCTGATGGCTCTATTTCGCTAATAACCTTCCTATAAGGTGTTTCTATAAAACCATAGGAGTTAACACGACCAAAGGTTGCCAGCGAGCCGATGAGACCAATGTTTGGGCCTTCAGGTGTTTCAATCGGGCAGATTCTACCGTAGTGTGAGTAATGAACATCTCGTACATCAAAGCCGGCACGCTCCCTGGATAAACCTCCTGGCCCCATTGCTGATAGCCTGCGCTTGTGCGTCAATTCGGCCAGAGGATTTGTCTGGTCCATAAATTGTGATAGCTGTGAGCCTCCGAAGAACTCTCTGATTGCAGAAACCACGGGGCGTATATTTACCAGGGTGCCAGGGGTAACCATATCGATACTTAAGATGCTCATTCGCTCTCTGGCTACCCTTTCCAGGCGCATCAGGCCAATGCGAAACTGGTTTTGTATCAATTCACCAACAACACGTATACGCCTATTCCCCAGATGATCAATATCATCGGCAGATTCATCGCCATTGTTAATCATTATTATATGTTTTACAATCTCTATTATATCTTCATGTGTTAATGCACTCTTATCCTCACCAATCTTACCTTCAAGCCCCAATCTCTGGTTAAGCTTGTAACGGCCGACAACACCCAGGTCATAATGCTTCGGATTGAAGAAAAGATTGTTAATCAGTTTCTTTGCATTTTCAACATTAGGCGGGTCGCCCGGGCGAACCTTTCGATATATGTCAATAAGAGCCGCAGTCCCATCCCTGATTAATGGATCACGATCTATTGTTGGCTGTATAAACTTTCGTTCCGAAGAGTTTTCCTCTACAGAAAACAGCTCAAGCAGTTGTTCGTCACTTTCATAGCCAATTGCCCGCAGAAGTGTAGTAACCGGTATTTTGCGTTTACCGTCTATCTTTACCGAAATTACATCACGGCTGCTTGTCTCCAGCTCCAGCCAGGCACCGCGACCGGGTATCAGATTAGCCATACATAACCGACGGCCACTGGTTGCATCCTCTTCACTTACAAAGTAGACACCAGGTGAACGGAGTAACTGACTAACTATCACTCGCTCTGTGCCACTGGTGATAAAAGTGCCCCTTGCCGTCATCAGGGGTATATCTCCAAAAAACAGATCAAACGGCTCTTTTATTTCTCCGGTTGCCTTAACAAGCAATCTTGCTTTAACATAAAGGGGGACGGAATATGTCAGGTCTCTCTGGCTGCATTCCTGCTCTGTGAAGCGTGGCTCTCTGAATTCGTATCCGATAAAAGTTAGTTCCAGCTTATTACCTAAAAAGTCTTCAATGGGAGATATTTCCGTAAGTAATTTCTTTATCCCTTCTTCCTGAAGCCACTGGAAAGAACCTAACTGGATTTCTATTAAATTGGGAACATTTATGACCTGGGGCAGTTTGGCATATGATATTCTGGATATAGAAGATTTTTCCATTTGGGTAGATAAAAGGGACTCAGGTACCATTTTAACTCCTTTAAAAGGCACGCAAAATTAAACATTATCGCAGTGCTAATAAAATTAGATACGTAAACGCCGAGGATTAGAATAGGGTGAATAATCAAGAGGCATAATGTGAAGATCAACCATACCACAATCTATTATTATTGTCAATAGTATTACCATTAATTTTATATAAACTATTTTTAAATATTTTTCCTGCATCAGTTTTCAGGTTATAAAGCTTATTTTTATAGCAATAACTCAATCTATGTTTTTACTTATTCCTTCTCATCTTGTATTATATCTAGTAACTTACATTTTATTCTATTCAATTCGCTATGTTACTAGAGGAAGAGCTAGCCGGACTGACGCCCAGAAGTGAAACCGTACTGACCATCGGTGTTTTTGACGGAGTACACCTTGGGCATAAATACCTGCTCTCCAAACTCGTTGAGCAATCTAAAAATGATAAACTTATCAGCGGTGTTATTACCTTCAAGCATCACCCTCAGAGGTTGTTCGATTCGCAGTCAAGCCCACCTTTTTTAACCAACCTGCCGCAGAAAACAAAACTGCTCAGTGATGCAGGAGTCCAAATCATCATTGCCCTTACTTTCACTCTGGAACTGGCACAAACCGATGCCAGGCAATTCCTTGACCTTCTGCAGAAATGTCTGAAAATGCGCGGCCTCGTTCTTGGGCCTGACTTTACCCTGGGCAGAAATCAAGAAGGTAATGTTGATTTTCTGCGTAATCTGGGTAGGGATATGAACTTTAACCTGACGGTAGTGCCGCATTTAAAAATAGATGGAGAAATAGTAAGCAGTACAGCTATCAGAGATGCACTTGCTAAAGGTGATATCAAAAAGGTTAATCGGATGCTTGGCCGCCACTTCAGCCTCGAAGGGCGTATAATTACGGGGAGCGGAAGAGGTGTAGAACTGGGTTTCCCTACGGCTAATCTGGATATTGAAGCGGAACGGGTATTGCCGCCAGATGGCATCTACGCCACCTGGGCTTATATCGATAAGCAACGCTACCCATCGGTAACAAATATCGGTAAGCGTCCTACCTTCGGTGAAAATGAAAGAATCGTAGAGGTTTATATTATAGATTTCCAGGATAATCTGTATCGTCAACAACTAAAAATTGATATAATAGAAAAGCTGCGCGATGAGAAGAAGTTCGCAACTGCCGATGAGTTGCAGGGTCAGATTGCAGATGATGTAAAGCGGGCAGGAACCTTGCTTGCCCAACTTAACGTTAAATAATACTCGGAGGGTTTTCTATATTTAGTCAGGATTATCAAAGGTTATTGAAACGAGGAGTGGCTGAGGTTATAGCCGAAAAAGAGCTGCTGGAGCTGCTGTATTCGGGTAAAAAGCTGCGCCTCAAAGAAGGTTTTGACCCCAGCTTTCCCGATATCCATCTGGGGCATATGGTCGGCCTTAAAAAGCTACGCCAGTTTCAGGAGCTTGGACACCAGGTTGTTCTAATCGTCGGCGATTGGACTGCCCGTATAGGCGACCCCAGCGGCGTTTCTATTACCAGGCCTATGCTTACTGCAGAAGAGGTGGAAGCCAACGCCCAGACCTATATGCAGCAATTTTTCAATATAGTAGACAGGGATAAAACAGAGGTCAGGTGGCAAAGCGAATGGTTCAATAAATTCACACTCGCCGATGTCATAAATCTTACCAGTAGGTTCACTATAGCCCAGCTACTTGCCAGAGATGATTTCAGCAAGAGGTATAGTAACGGGCAGCCTATCTCTATGACCGAATTTCTCTATCCGCTTCTTCAGGCATATGACTCGGTGGCTGTTGAAGCCGATGTGGAGTTCGGTGGTACCGACCAGAAATTTAATCTCCTGGTGGGCAGGGAGCTGCAATCGTATGTCGGACAGAAATCACAGCAGGTCTTTCTGGTACCCATCCTCACCGGTACCGACGGCATCCAGAAGATGAGTAAAAGCCTGGGTAATTATATCGGTATCACTGAACCACCCGCGGAGATATTCGGCAAGGTGATGTCCATCCCTGATAGCCAGATTATGTACTACCTTGAGCTGCTGACGGATATCCCCGATAAAGAGCTTGACGATTTCTTGCAGGCGCTTGATGGAGATACGATTAATCCGATGGAGCTTAAAAAAATAGCTGCCAGAGATATTATAGTTCAGCTTTACGACAAGAAGGCAGCCGCTGAAGCCGAAGAACACTTTGTTAAAACCATTCAGAATAAAGAAGTGCCGGAGGATATAAAAAAGGTTAGCTTATCTTTTATTAAACTAGCACCCAATCCCGCGGAACCTATGAACATAGATATAAGCATGTTACTGGTTGAAACGGGGCTTACTAAAAGCCGCAGCGAAGCAAAACGATTGATTGCTCAAGGAGGCACTGTCATAGCTGATGATGTCGTGACCAGCCCTATATGGAAGGTTGAAAGCGGCAGCATCATCAAAGCCGGCAAACGGCGCTTTGCTAAAATCATAAATTCAGATATAATATAGCGACTAAAGTAGAGGAGCTTTATGATGACTAATCTGCGTATTCCGGGACCAACCCCCTGCCCCGATGTAGTTCTTAAAGAAATGGGCCGACAGATGATAAACCACCGCGGTCCCGAGTTTAAGAAGGTTCTTTTTGATGTTACAGATAAACTCAAGCAGGTCTTTAAAACGAAGAACGACGTCTTTGTACTGACCGGCTCGGGGACGGGTGGCCTGGAAGCGGCTGTGGTTAATAGTTTTTCCCCGGGCGATAAGGTGCTTTCGGTATCCATAGGTGTTTTCGGTGATAGATTCGCCGCCATCGCCAAAGAATTCGGAGCTGACGTAATTGACCTTAAATATGACTGGGGCAAGGCAGCGGATGCGGGTGAAATCAGAGAAGCACTCAACAAAGAACCGGCCATAAAAGCCGTACTGGTAACCCACAATGAGACCTCCACCGGCGTCACCAACGACCTGGCCGGTATCAGTTCGGTGGTTAAGGAATCTGGTAAACTGCTGGTAGTTGATGCCATCAGCAGCCTGGGTTCTATTGAATTACCAATAGATAAATGGCAGTGCGATGTCGTCGTTACCGGCTCTCAGAAAGGCTGGATGGTACCTCCCGGCCTGACTATGGTATCCGTTAGTCAGCAGGCATGGCAGGCAAATGCAGAGGCTACCATGCCAAGGTTTTACTGGGACTTCGCCAAAGCCAAAAGCTACATTGAGAAGGGGCAGACACCGTGGACACCGGCTGTCTCCATTTTATTTGCACTTGATGTAGCACTTGATATGATAATAAAGAAGGGCATAGATACTATAATCGCCCATCAGGCTCATATCGCCCAGATGACCCGTGATGGAGTGAAAGCTCTGGGATTATCCCTCTTTGCTGATGAAAAATATGCTTCCAATACCGTTACCTCGATAGCCGCCCCGGATGGCCTTGACGTTATAAAGATGCTTAAAATCCTGAGAGAAGAACACGATACCGTTCTTGGCGGTGGACAGCAGCATATGGCCGGTAAAATCTTTCGCATCGGCCATCTCGGCTGGATAACCGAAGAGGATATAAACATGGTTCTCAAGTCACTGACGATAGCTTTACCACAGGCGGGAGTCGAGATAGGTGATTAAATGAAGGTACTTGTTGCCGACAAAATTGCCCGGGAAGGCATAGATATGCTGAGCCGGTATGCCCAGGTAGATGTCAAGACGAAGCAGAAACCGGAGCAGATCATACCCATAATCGGCGACTACGAAGCTATAATAGTCCGCAGCCAGACAAAGGTTACGGCTGAAATCATAGAAGCCGGTAAAAAACTGCAGGTTATCGGGCGGGCTGGTGTCGGTGTTGATAATATAGACATAGATGCCGCTACCAGGCACGGTATTATTGTTGTTAATGCCCCCACCGGTAACACAATATCAGCCGCGGAGCATTCTATCGCCCTTATGCTGGCTCTGGCACGTAACATCCCTCAGGCCAATATATCCCTTAAATCCTGCCAGTGGCGTCGCTCAGATTTTATGGGCACCGAGGTTAAGGGGAAAACACTGGGTATTATCGGCCTGGGAAATGTCGGATCAGAAGTAGCCATACGCGCCCGTGGCCTTGATATGAGGCTTATCGGTCATGACCCTTTTATTTCCGCCGAACGAGCTGCCAGCTTACAGGTTGAACTTGTTACCCTTGAACAGCTTTTTGAAGATTCCGATTTCATTACACTGCATATACCTCTCAGCGAATCAACGAAAAGCCTCATCGGGGCTAAAGAACTATCAATGATGAAGCCAGCAGTACGTATTATAAATACCGCCCGCGGTGGGCTTATAGATGAAAAGGCACTGGTAAAGGCTATTGAAGAGAAAAAAATAGCCGGCGCAGCTATTGATGTCTTTACCAATGAACCCTGCACCGAAAGCATACTCTTTAAAAGCGATAATATAATCGTTACCCCTCACCTTGGCGCTTCAACAACCGAAGCCCAAACTCTGGCTGCCACCGAGATTGCCAAACAAATCATTGATGTCTTCAATGGACAGCCAGCCAGATATGCTGTCAACGCCCCGCTAATTGCCGCCGAAGCCCTGCCGATACTGATGCCATTTCTAAAGGTAGCCAATACGCTTGGCAATCTTGCCAGCTATCTTGGCGATGGGCAGTTGAAAAGCATCCAGATAAACTATCAGGGCGAGATCGCCAGTTACGATACCAATGCCATTAAAGCGGCTATTATAGGAGGCTTGCTCAACCGCTTAACCGAGGAAAGGATTAATATAGTAAATGCCAGCATGGTAGCTTCTAACCGGGGCATGAAAGTACTTGAGCAGAAGGAAGCTGTCTGTGAAAATTATGCCAATCTTCTTACCCTTGAGGTTACCACCAGCGCAGGTAAAACTACCGTTTCCGGTACTGTATTGGGCGGTGAAACACGCATTGTCCAGGTTAATAACTACCGGATTGATATTGTGCCCACTGGCGGCTATTTTCTATTCAGCGTCCATCGTGACCGCCCCGGCCTTATCGGTGCAGTGGGTAAGATAACCGGAGATGCCGATATAAACATCAGCTATATGCACCTCAGTCGTCTCAAACCCAGAGGACAGGCATTGATGATAATGGCCCTTGACGAACCGCTTTCCGATGAGCAATTACAAAAGATATTAGCCATGCCTGATGTCAATACTGCTAAAATCGTCAAGATTTAAATCCGTTCTCTTTAAACTTTTACATCTCTATCAATACCATTAGGTAGAACAAAGCATGAAAATAGGAATATTAGCCCTGCAGGGCGATTTTATAGAGCATACCGATATTATTGATAAACTCGGTGCCCGTCCAGTCCCGGTCCGCCAGCCTGAACAGTTGGAAGGCCTGGACGGTCTTATTATCCCTGGTGGTGAAAGTACCACCATGCTTAAGCTGATGCATAACTATAACCTGTTTCAGCCGATTAAGGAGCTTGCCCATTCCGGTCTGCCTGTTATGGGTACCTGCTCCGGTATGGTGTTGCTGGCGAAGAAGGTTTTTAATCCTGATATGAATACCCTGTCGCTTATGGATATAGATGTCAGACGTAACGCCTTCGGCAGGCAGGTTGATAGCTTTGAAACCGGCATTAGCGTACCATTACTTGGTGATAAACCCTTTCCGGCAGTATTTATCCGCGCCCCTCTTATTGAGAACACCGGTCCTGATGTAGATATTATGAGCAGGTTACCAGACAGCAAAATCGTAGCCGCTCGTCAGGGCAATATACTGGCGTTTTCATTTCACCCTGAGCTCAGCAATGATAGCAGAATACACCGCTATTTCCTTGAAATAGCAGCCGGTTTTAGATCGGAAGACAGTAAGGAAACTATTGTAAAAGCGGCTATACCAGCCGATTGATAATCAACCCCGATGGCAGTTTCGGGTAGAAATAGGTTGATTTTCGGGGCATACGGTCGCCGGCGTCAGCAATTTCTTTTATGGTTTCTGCTTTTACCGGGCTTACAATAAACGCCAGCTGGTGTTCCTGATTCAAAACATCGTTAACGGCATCCCGGCGGTCATAATTATACGAAATCTTTATTTCATCCTCACTGCTCAATCCCAGAAGCTCCTCTAGTATGACATGGTCAACGATACTGACATCCAGTCTTTTGTATAGCTCTGAATGAAAATAGGGTATCATCCTGTCGGCGGCAACAACGTCCCGCAACGCAAGCAACGACAAATTCTGCCTGTCAAGACCGAATAAGATCAGCTTTATCTTGCTTTTATCAGTCAGCAACCCATCAACTCTCTGCCATAAATCTGCCATATTTAGTGGCAGGTATTCTATATCAAAAAACGATCCCAGTTTATCTGCCAAGCCAGCCAATTTTGATTCCGGTAGACCACGCAGCAACCGGTGTGGTGGCAGGATAACAAGCCCGGGGTCACCAAAATCCATCAGCGTCATCATAGCAAAGTTAAAAGCTGCATCTGCCCTGGTTACTGAAGAGCTGGCAGTCAGCTGGCGCTTGTAAATCAAGGCACTCTCGTAGCGATGATGTCCGTCTGCGATATACAATGCTTTATCTGCGAAACTATCGCATATCTCGCTAACCGCCTGCGGTTCAGCAACCTGCCATACTTCGTGCCTTTCACCATTATCGTCCTTAGTGCTGATTAATATATTATTCGTTTTTTGCGATTCCAGTATAGAGTGTATACGCTTTTCCCTATCTTCATACAATGTCATAATGGGGCTGGTGTTTGCTTTTATTGCCTCCAGCAGATTAATGCGATCACTCCTGGCTTCTGCCAGCGTTCCCTCATGAGGACGTATAATATTTTTATGCCATTCCTCAATTTTCACCCTTACAATCAAGCCACGCCTTCTATATTGCCTGCCCTGACTGATAAAATAGTGGTCATGGATATAGATTGCCGGTATTTTGGAGGTAATTAAAACCTTCTGTTCCAGCCATTGCTTCAGCTTATCCCCCGAACGGGTATACCTGTTATCTATATCTGCATCCTGGGGTAGCTGACGATTATGTTCTATACGAACAAAATTATACTTGCTACGCTGATAGAGCTCTTCCTCCAGCTGCGGATTAATTATGTCATAGGGTGGGCAGATTACATCGGACAGGTTGCCAACCACCGACTTGTTATAGTACACAGCTCGAAAGGGTCTGATTTCAGCCATATTTATAAATCTCCAGTATTATTTATTTTATCCCAGTAGTCTTATCAAATCATCTTCGCTTATCTGCTCTATTCCCAGCTCGCGGGCACGTGTTAGCTTTGAACCCGGTTCGGCGCCAGCCACAAGGTAATCTGTTTTACGGGTAACGTCGCTCTTGGCACTGCCGCCCAGGGCTCTTATTTTTAACTCTGCCTCCTGCCGCGACAGGCTGTTTAAGCGGCCTGTTATAACGAACTCTTTACCAGCCAGCAGCAATCTTCCGGCCCTGGTCTCTATCGGTTCCGGAATTACGCCTGCTGCCTTTAGTTTCTTGATTATCTTTCCATTTTCTTGATTTTCAAAGAAGGCGCTAACGCTATCGGCAATCCTGGGACCTATTGCGGCAATATGTATAAGTTCCTCTTTACCTGCACCAGCTAACCTTTCAAAGCTTTGAAAATGTTTCGCCAGTAATTCCGCCGTTTCTCCACCTACATGGCGTATGCCCAGTGCGTTTATAAATCTTGCCAATGGTCTGCCTTTACTCTTTTCAATAGCCTCCAGAATATTATCTACACTCTTATCCGCCATCCTTTCAATATTTATAAATTCATCCCTCTTATCCCTGAGGTAATACAGGTCGGCAAAATCATTTATAAGACCCTCGTTTAAGAGTATCGCGCTCATCTTCTCACCGATACCCCTGATATCCATAGCCCCTCTTGAAGCGAAATGCTCAATTCGTTGCTGTCTTTGCGCCGGGCAGGCAGCATTGGGGCAGTAGTACATAACCTCGCCTTCGGGCTTGAAAATGTCAAATTGACACTTCGGGCATTTGCTTTTTGTTTTTTGCAGCAGGTTAAACTCTTTGGTGTTTTTGGGACGCTTGCTTATCACAGGTCCGATTACCTGCGGTATAACGTCGCCCGCCCGCTGAATAATAACGGTATCGCCCTCACGGATATCTTTACGACGGATATCATCTTCATTGTGCAGAGCAGCCTGCTTGATGGTTACCCCACCCACCGATACCGGCTCTAAAACGGCATACGGATTCATAGTGCCGGTACGGCCAACGCTAATCTTTATTTCTTTAAGGACTGTCGTCCCCTGTACAGCCGGAAACTTGTAGGCGATAGCCCATCTCGGTTCGTGGCCTATATTCCCCAACCGTTCCTGTAAATCAATCCTGTCTATCTTGACGACGATGCCATCGGCTTCATAGGGCAAATTCTCCCTTCCCTCCAGCCAGGTATTGTAATATTCTCTTACCTGCTCTATAGAATCCAATCTTCTATTATTTGGATTTATCTTAAAACCCAATGACTTTATATATTCCAGTGATTCCCAGTGGCTCTGGGGTATTGACCAACCCTCTGCATAACCCAGCATGTAGATATATATATCCAGCGGGCGGCTTGCCGTTATGCGCGGGTCCAGCTGCCTCACCGAGCCCGCGGCGGCATTCCTCGGATTAGCAAAGAGGGATAAGCCCTCTTCTGCCCGTTCCTTATTTAATCTGCTAAATCCAGCTTTCGGTAAAAATACCTCGCCCCTCACCTCAAAACGTGAAGGTGCTTCTTTTGATACGGATAGCGGTATGCTCCTTATAGTCCTGAGATTTTGAGTAATATTCTCTCCACGAAAACCATCACCGCGGGTAGCTCCAATGCTAAACTCGCCATTAACATAGGTAAGGGCCACCGCCAGGCCGTCTATCTTATGTTCGCAGACAAAGCTGAACTCACTACTGCCTGCCATCTTCGAGGCCCGGTTATACCAGGCGGTTAGCTCTTCCTCGGAGAAAGCGTTGCCCAGTGATAACAAGGGCTGTGGATGTTCAACGATGCCGAAGGCTTCTACCGGTGTAGCACCGACTCTTTGTGTTGGTGAGTCAGTAGTCAGAAACCGGGGATATTCTTCCTCCAGTTTCTTTAGCTGCCGCATCAGCTCATCGTATTCGGCATCGCTTATCTCAGGGCTGTCAATAACATGGTAAAGGTAGTTATGGCGGTTAATCTCAGCCCTTAGTTTATCTATTTTATTTTTTACTTCATTCGAGTCTGACATGTGCCTTTAGTATATCAAATAAACCGCATTTGATTAAATAATCCGCAGGTATTATCCTTATGTCTGATGAAATTAATTGTCGGTTTGGGTAACCCGGGAAGCAGATATGCCAAAAACCGCCATAATATAGGTTTTATCTGTCTGAACTACTTTGCCCGGCATTATTCTATCCGCTGGAATAAAAAACAGGCAAAGGCAAGGACAGGCACCGGTGAAATCGGGGGCAATACCGTTTTATTAGCCAAGCCGCAGACCTATATGAACTGCAGCGGCCAGTCTGTAAGTCGCCTTGTAAATAAGTTGAGGGTAGACCTTAATGACCTTATTGTTATACACGATGACCTTGACCTGTCCCCTGGCAAAATCCGCATCCGCCAGGGCGGTAGCTCCGGTGGACACAAGGGCATCGACTCCGTTATCAGTGAGATGGGCAGTCGTGACTTTATCCGTATAAGGTTCGGTATCGGCCGTCCTTTGCCCGGTGGAGGTTCTTTTTTTACAAACGACGATGATATTATTGATTTTGTACTTTCTGATTTCACCTCTGATGAACAACTGAGCATTAAACCATCTATCATCCGGGTAAGCGAGGCTATTACTTGTCTTCTCAACGAAGGGCTGGAAGCGGCTATGAATAGATACAATTAGCCGTTTTACCATGTCTACTCCCAAGTGTTATAATCCAATTGTTACAGGCTTCTTAAGATGAGAAGTAATAAAATGATTATCGCCGTTATCGGCGGCTCTCAGGCATCAAAGCGGGAAATAAAGACGGCTGAAAATGTTGGCAGAGAGCTGGCTAAGAGGGATGCTATTCTGATCTGCGGTGGGCTGGGCGGCGTTATGGAAGCCGCCTGCCGCGGCGCTGTCTCTGGGGGTGGTATTACAATCGGTATCCTGCCCGGCGAAAAAAGGCATGACGCCAATCAATATATTCAAATTCCCATTGTCACCGGTATGGGCTATGCCAGAAATGTAGCCGTCGTTAAATCAGCCCATGCGGTTATCGCCATCGGTGGCAGCTATGGCACTCTATCCGAGATAGGCCACGCCATCCAGAGCGGTATCCCTGTCATCGGTATTGATACCTGGTCTCTATCAAAAGGTGGTAAAATAAATAGCTCCATTACTCTAGCTGAAAATGCTGCCGATGCCGTAGAGAAGGCCTTTGATTTAATTGTAGATTAGTAGTTATGGATATTTAAATGTCTATCATTAAGAATCTTAAAGCCAGGGAAATCCTGGATTCAAGGGGAAACCCAACTGTTGAGGTTGAAATTGAACTGACCAGTGGTGTCATTGGTCGGGCGGCCATACCTTCGGGTGCCAGCACCGGTAAATATGAGGCAGTCGAACTGCGTGATGGGGATAAATCAAGATATAATGGACTGGGTGTTTTAAAAGCTGTTGCCAATGTAAATGAAATTATTGCCTCGGCTTTAATCGGTGCAGATGCCACCGACCAGCAAACCATCGACCGTAATCTGATGGATCTTGACGGCACCGATAACAAGTCCAGGCTGGGAGCCAATGCAATCCTTGGTGTATCGCTGGCATCTGCCTATGCCGCCGCCAATCAGCTGGGTGCATCTCTCTTTCGCTATCTTGGTGATAATAATACCTGTAAACTGCCGGTACCGATGCTTAATATACTTAACGGTGGCAAACACGCCGCCGATTCAACCGATTTTCAGGAGTTTATGGTGGTCCCTGCCGGAGCCGATTGTTTTGCCGAAGCCCTGCGTATGGGCACAGAGGTCTACCATAGCCTTAAGGTGGTACTTAAAAGCCATAATCTCAATACAAACGTCGGTGACGAAGGCGGTTTTGCCCCTTCGCTATCATCGAACAACCTGGCGATAGAGTATATTCTGCAGGCTATCGCTAAAGCCGGTTATCAGCCGGGAAGAGATTGTTTTATCGCCCTGGACCCGGCAGCCAGCGAATTCTACAAGGATGGCAAATATATACTATCACGTGAAGGTAAAGTATTGACCAGTCAGCAGATGGTAGATTATTATGTCAACTGGGTAAGCAGCTACCCTATCATCAGCATCGAGGATGGTATGGCTGAGGACGACTGGGAAGGCTGGCAACTGCTGACCCGCAAGATTGGGGATAAGATCCAGCTTGTCGGTGATGACCTGTATGTTACCAATGTCGACCGCCTCGGCCAGGGGATAAAACTTAAAGCCTCTAATTCTATCCTCATTAAACTGAACCAGATAGGTACTCTCACCGAGACAATCTCGGCTATAAATATGGCACACAGGGCAGGCTGGACTGCGGTAGTCAGCCACCGCTCCGGTGAGACCGTGGATACCACCATAGCCGACCTGGCCGTCGGTCTTAATTGCGGCCAGATTAAAACCGGTGCCCCCTGCCGTTCCGAGCGCACCGCCAAATATAACCGCCTCCTTAAAATAGAAGCCGAACTTGGAAATAAAGCAGTCTATG
>DAOWJL010000043.1 GCA_030640385.1 Dehalococcoidia bacterium
GGATAACGCGGTGGTAGCGCAGCCTGGACAGGTCCAGGGCGTCGTCGATGCCGGCGCCCAGGGCGGTTATTATAGCGCGTATTTCTTCGTGGGAGAGCATCTTATCCGGTGATGCTTTTTCCACGTTCAGTATCTTGCCTCTGAGTGGCAGGATTGCCTGGAAACGGCGGTTACGCCCCTCCTTTGCCGAGCCGCCGGCGGAGGGGCCCTCCACCAGGTATATCTCGCAATGGGCGGGGTCCTTCTCCGAACAATCGGATAGCTTGCCGGGCAATGTTCCGACATCCAGGCTGCTCTTGCGTATGACGAGGTCACGGGCTTTGCGGGCGGCTTCCCTGGCTTTGGCTGAGGTGATGCACTTCTCAATAATCCTCTTGGCTTCGTCCGGGTGCTCTTCAAGGTATAGCGACAATTCCTCTACGACGACGCTCTCTACAAGGCTCTTGATTTCAATGTTACCCAGCTTGGATTTCGTCTGCCCCTCGAACTGCGGCTCGGAGAGTTTGACGCTGACAACGGCGGTGAGGCCCTCGCGGGCGTCGTCGCCTACCAGGTTGGAGTCGCCCTCCTTGAGGAGCTTGCTTTTATGGGCGTAGTCGTTAAGCACCCGCGTCAGCGCCGAGCGGAAACCGGTAAGGTGAGTGCCGCCGTCGATAGTATTGACGCAGTTGGCAAAACAGATGGTATTGTCGGTAAAGCCGTCGTTATACTGCAGGGCGACTTCAACGATGGTGTGGTTTACCTGTTTTGAAATATATATCGGCGGGCGGTGGCGCACTGTGCGGTTGCGGTTGAGGTGGCGCACAAAACCTGTAATACCACCCTCGAAATAGAAGGTCATCTCGGCGTCCTGGCGCTTGTTTATGAGGCAGATTTCGAGCCCTTTGTTCAGGTAAGCCATCTCCCGCAGGCGCTCACTCAGAGTATTGAAATTATAGTCTATTTTGTCGAATATTTCGGTGTCAGCCAGGAAGGTCATTGTGGTGCCGGTGCCGTCGGCTTCACCGACCTCATGCACCGCTCCCTGGGGTATTCCCTTCTTAAATTCCTGGCGGTACTTCTTGCCATCACGGTAAATTATAACCTCAAGGTGTTCGGAAAGGGCGTTGACCACCGAGGCGCCTACACCGTGCAACCCGCCCGATACCTGGTAGGTTTTACCGCCGAACTTCGCCCCGGCATGGAGAACTGTCATCACCGTCTCCAGGGCTGAAATCTTGGTCGCTGGGTGGATGTCTACCGGAATGCCCCGGCCGTTATCCTCGACGGTGACGGTGTCGTCTTCCTGCAGGGTGACCGTTATGCGGGTACAGAAGCCGGCCATGGCTTCATCAATGCTGTTGTAGGCGATCTCATAGACAAGGTGATTCAGCCCCCGCTGGTCGGTTGAGCCGATATACATCCCCGGGCGGCGGCGGACGGCTTCTCGTCCACCCAACACCTGGATGTCAGCTGCCGAATATTCGTTGGTTACCTTCTTTTTATCTTGTGATGCTTTTTCTTTTGTCAAATGTAATCACCTGAATAGAATAGCTAAAGAAAGGAGAGAATATAGAGAAACAAAGGGACCAGGGCAGGCACTGAAGGTAATAAAAAGGGTGGCGAACATTTTGCCAGTCCCTTGTCTTTTTACGAAGGTCCATCTACTGAATTATAGCACATTTCAGGCGTCAGGTAAAGAAATTAAGGCGGGCACTGCAATCTATTCTGCAACTTGGTGAGTGCTATCGTTTCCTGCTCAGCGGTGGTCATATTCCGCAGTATCACCGTGCCCGTTTCAATTTCTTCTTCGCCGATTATGATTACATAGTGGGCACTGAAGTTGTTTGCCTGTCTCAGCTGGGCTTTGAGGCTCTTCGAGCTTGAAGCCTGCAACACCCCGATGCCGGCTCCTCTCAAGCTGGATGCCAGCTTTACCGCTTCGTTTTTAACCTTATCGCCGGCCTGGGCAATAAAGACCTCCGGCGTGGGGATGGGCGGGATAGCGACCTGCTGTTTTTTCAGATTGAGGATGATGCGCTCGATGCCGGTGGCGAAACCAAGCGCCGGTGTCGGTTTACCGCCGAGCCCCTCTATAAGGTCGTCATAGCGGCCACCCCCGCCGATGGTGCTCTGGGCGCCCCCCGTCTGCGGCTGAATCTCAAATACAGTCCTCGTATAGTAGTCCAGCCCTCTAACCAGGCAGTGGTTCACCGAAAATGGTAGTTCAAGCTGCTGTAAATATTTCCTTAACAAGTTGAAGTGCTCGGCGCAATCGGGGCAGAGGCAATCGGCACTTCTTGGGGCAGAAGCGGCAAATTGCTGACACAGGGGCTTTTTACAGTCGAGCAGCCTTAGTGTATTTTTCTCCAGCCTGACCCCGCATTCCGGGCATAGTTCATCACGATGCCCGATGTAGTATTGCCGCAGACTGGCAAGGTAATCCGGGCGGCACTTACGGCAGCCGATGCTGTTAAGTAGTAGTTTCAGGCGCCTTAACCCCAGTGATTCGAAGAAGCGCCATGCCATATCAATGACTTCGGCGTCAAGGGCGGGGTCGTTATCGCCGATAACCTCGTAGCCGAACTGATGGTGTTGCCGATACCTGCCTGCCTGAGGCCTCTCATAGCGGAAAATAGAGGCTGAATAGTAAAGCTTTACCGGTTGCGGCTGGTTGTGCATGCCGTTCTCTATATAGGCGCGGCAGACGGGGGCTGTCCCCTCAGGCCGCAGCGTTATCCGGTTGCCACCCTTATCCTCGAAGGAATACATTTCCTTTTCGACGATATCGGTCCTCTCACCGATACTGCGGGAGAAGAGATTCATATTCTCGAAGACGGGGGTATCGATGCGTTCGTATCCGTATAGCTGGCAGGTTTGAGCCGCCTTTTGTTCTATATAGCGCCAGTAAGCCTGCTCTGCGGGCAATATATCCACTGTTCCACGTGGTGCCTGGTACACATCAGCTCCCATTTTTAAGCTAGAATACCCCATTATAGCTCTGTTTGTAAAGGTAGCCGCTACTTTGCCAAGTTATCAGTATTGCATTATACTAAAAATGTAATCCTGGTTGTTGGTGCAAAAATGATACCTGTTAGCTTACTGCTGGAAAAGGCCGGACAGTATCTCCCCCCGGAGAAGCTGGCTCTGGTTGAAGAGGCTTACCGCTTTGCCCTTAAGGCGCATAAAGGGCAAATGCGTAAATCGGGCGAGCCCTACCTTGAACACCCGCTTCAGGTTGCTCTGACTCTGGCCGAGCTTCAGCTTGATGCCGGTTCTCTGGCGGCCGCCCTGCTGCATGATGTTACCGAGGATTGCAGCATCCCTATCTCGCAGATTGAGGATAAGTTTGGCCCTGAGGTGGCCAAGCTGGTTGATGGCACTACCAAGCTGGGGCGGTTATCTTTGCAGGTTCCCTCGGGGACGGTAAGGCGGGGTGGTATGGCTACCAGGCAGCAGGCGGAGAACCTCAGAAAAATGCTGGTGGCAATGGCCGAAGACCTGCGCGTTGTCTTTATAAAACTGGCAGACAGGCTACACAACATGCATACTTTAGGTGTGCTATCTTTGGAGCGTCGGCGCAGTATCTCCCGGGAGACACTGGAGATATATGCCCCACTAGCCCATCGCCTGGGGATATGGGAACTCAAATGGCAACTGGAAGACCTGGCCTTTCGTTATCTTGAGCCCAGAAAATACAATCAACTGGTAAATCTGGTGGCTACCCGGCGTACCGAGCGGGAGAATTTCATAGCCAAGGTAATAGACATCCTGAAAAGAGAATTCGATAAGGTAAAGCTGAAAGCCGAGATATCAGGCAGGCCCAAACATCTATACAGCATCTATCAGAAGATGGAAAGATATACGGCGCAGGGCAAGCATTTCGATGACATATATGACCTTCTCGCCCTGCGGGTACTGGTTGACACGATACCTAATTGCTATAATGCGGTCGGCATTGTGCACAGCATGTGGCATCCACTCCCCGGCACTTTTGATGACTATATCGGTAATCCCAGGCCAAATGGCTACCAGGCGTTGCATACCGCGGTTATGTGCCTGGAGACAACCCCTCTGGAGGTCCAGATTCGCACCCGGGGTATGCACCATATTGCCGAATACGGCGTAGCCGCTCACTGGCGCTACAAAGAGGGTGATAAAGAGGATATACACTTTGAAGAGAGGGTAGGCTGGCTGCGACAACTGATTGACTGGCACCGGGAACTCAGTGGTGCCGAGGAGTTTCTGGAATCAGTAAAAACCGATATTTTTATTGACCAGGTCTTCGTATTCAGCCCAAAGGGTGAAATAAAGGATTTGCCAAAAGGCTCAACCCCTCTTGATTTTGCCTATCGCATACATACCGAGCTTGGGCATCACTGTATCGGCGCCAAGGTTAATGGTAGGATGGTGCCCCTTGATTATCAATTACACAACGGCGATGTCGTCGAGATCCTGACCACCAAGCGGGATAAGGGTCCTACACGGGACTGGTTGAGCCCCCATCTGGGTTATACAAAGACCTCCCATGCAAGGGAAAAGATACGGCAGTGGTTTAAGAAGCAGGAACGGGCGGATAATATTGAGCACGGACGGGAGCTGCTGGAAAAAGAGCTAAAACAGCTGGGCTTGAAGTTCAGTAACCGGGAGAAGCTGGCAGAATTATTCAAATACGCGAGTGCTAACGACTTCCTGGCGGCTATCGGTTACGGCGGCATTAGCGTTCACCATATTGCCCTGAAGCTGGCGGCACAACAGGAGCAGCCGAGGCCGGTTATTGATTTAGTGCCGCCAAAACCACCGACATCAACCGTTCAGGTACTGGGCGTTGGTGATTTGCTGACAAATCTGGCCGGCTGCTGCCACCCTGTTCCCGGTGACGATATCGTTGGTTATGTTACGCGTAACCGGGGGATAACAGTCCACCGCCGGGATTGTTACAATGTTGTTAATGAGGAAGAGAAGGAGAGGTTGATAAAGGTGGAGTGGGGGCAGTCAGATTCCCAGTACCCTGTCAATATTCAGATAGAAGCCCTGGATAGGGTCGGGCTGGTGCGCGATATATCTACCGTCGTCGCCGAAGAGAAGGTGAATATTGCCAGTATGAATGTTATCGAGCACAATGACCATACCACTACCCTGTATCTTACCCTGGAGACGAAGGGGTTGGCTCAGTTGAGCCGGTTGCTAACCAGGATTGGCGGCATCCGGGGCGTGGGCAGTGTTTTACGGGTGGGGGATGAGGCTACCGTAAAACAAAAACCGTCAACGTAATTTAGACATCATGGTATAGAGCCGCTTAACAACCCGTCCCTTTGTAAATTAGAAAGACTTGCTGTATAATACATACCATAATAAGGAGGTATCTACTTGCCCAATACAAAATCGGCTAAAAAGCAGGTTCGGGTAAACCAGAGGAAGCAGTTACGCAATAAATCTATCCGTAGCCAGAACAAGACGCTTGTAAGAAAAGCGGAGGAACTTGTCTTCTCCGGTCGGGTTAAAGAGGCTGAAGGTGGCGTAACAGCCGCCGTTCGTTCCCTGGATAAGGCGGCCGAGAAGGGGGTTATCCACCCCAATAACGCCGCCCGTCGTAAATCGCGGCTGATGAAAAAATTGAACCAGGCTAAGGCTGAACCAGCAGCCGAATAATCGCCTTTCGGCAAAGAGAATTGTCCTTTCAGTAAGGCTGCCAGGAAACTGGCAGCTAAATGTTTATTCTCCCCTAAAGGGTATTGACAAAAGGGAAGTCCTGTTCTAAAATAATAGAACAGATGTTCTTTTAAGGCTGGCTCTATGAAGGTAAAACAGAAGGAGCTGTCGGCAAAGCAGCAAAAAATTATTGATTATATCCGCCAGTTCTGGCTGGGAAAGGGCTATCCGCCCAGCATCAGGGATATAGTCGCCGGTTGTGGTTTAAGCTCAACCTCTGTTGCCGATTATAATATGAAGATATTGGACAGGAGAGGTTATATCCATCGCCACCGCGAGGTATCACGTGGTATCGAGATGCCGGATCGTTCTGCTGCC
>DAOWJL010000081.1 GCA_030640385.1 Dehalococcoidia bacterium
AAGCGGCTGATAAAGGCGCTCGCAAAGATATCCTGAGGAGTGCCGTCCTGGCTAGTATGGAGACCATCAAAGCTGATGGTGAGGTCCATATCGATCCACTCGGCAAAGAGGGCATCTTCCATGACCAGAACATCTATATCGGTAGCAACCATTATCCAGACGCTGCCACCTCCTGTCCACACGTCCATATCGTGGACAATGGTGGCTGCAGTTGCCGTGCTGTCTACGATCTGCCTGAGCAGTACCGGTTCAGCAGCGCCAGCATCCGTACAACGGAAGACCTGACCATCTGCAGTGCCGACATAGAAGGTGTCGTTGCTGTCCCAGTTTGTCGCGGGGACTATGGCGGTGACTGCAAGTTCATGACTAAACTTGGTCGCCGTCCATGTCCAGCCACCATCCGTCGACTTGTAGATGATGTAATCGTCACCAGTGGCCGATTTATGGACACTGGCAAACAGGGTGCCGTCAGCGGCTTGGGCTATTAAGTCCACGTCTGTGGCATCCACAACTGCTGGTAAGGTAATCTCACCCCAGGCATTTGTACCTGGTTTAGCGGCTACCGGAGCAGCTATCAAGGCCAGACTGGACAGTAAAGCCAAGCTTAAGACCACACCCAATATTTTAGTTATTCTTTTTTTCATCGACTTTTAAATTTTCTCCTTTTTGTATTTGTATATCACCACAAAACAACATATGACCTCTCGTCATCTGCTTCTTTTCATGGAGATAAAATAAATCTATTGTCCGTTTTTTGAGCGTCAACACTCATCTCCCTTTCGGGCTATTGCCATAGAACCACCTCCTCTTAATTTCCCTATATATAATACCACACCTTGTCAAGGGGTTTTTGGGGTAAACACAGGTAAAGTATTTATAATAGCTTTCTAATAATGTTTTTGGTAAGTTACCGTCTATTACTTCTCCTTGCCCAGGTTAGCCAGGAACTCGGCGTTTGTCTTTGTCTTGCGTAATCTTTCAAGTATCCTCTCTGTTGTCTCGACAGAGTTCACCGAGTTTGCAGAAACCATAGCCATCATACGTCTCAGCAGACGAATCTGTTTAACTGTATTTTCTTCCAGAAGCAGCTCCTCCCGCCTGGTCCCGCTACGCTGTATGTCTACTGCCGGGAATGTATTGCGTTCAGCCAACCGCCTGTCGAGGTGGAGCTCCATATTGCCGGTGCCTTTGAACTCCTCATAGATAAGCTCATCCATACGGCTGCCGGTATCAATAAGGCAGGTGGCGATAATTGTCAGGCTGCCGCCTTCGTCTATATTACGGGCGGCACCAAAGAAGCGCTTTGCCGGATGCAAAGCACTGGGGTCAATACCGCCAGACAGGGTGCGTCCGCTGGAAGGCATCGCCAGATTATAGGCACGGGTAAGCCGGGTAATACCATCAAGGAGAATGAGCACATCAACACCGCTTTCTACCAGTCGTTTGGCTCTCTCCAGCGCTAACTCAGCGACACGGGTATGATTCTCCACCGGTTCATCAAAGGTAGCGCTTATTACCTGGCCCTTAACCGAGCGTTTCATATCGGTAACCTCCTCCGGGCGCTCGCCGATAAGGCATACCATCAGGTGAATATCATTGTAATTGGTAGTGGCGGCATTGGCTATCATTTTTAGTAATAGCGTCTTGCCCGCCTTGGGTGGGGAAACGATTAACCCGCGCTGCCCTCTGCCGATAGGGGTAATCAGGTTGATAAGCCGTGTGGAGAGGTTTTCCGGTGAGGTCTCCAGGTTAATCAATTTATCCGGAAAGATCGGAGTAAGCGATCCAAAACGGGGACGGCTTCTGGCCAGTTCGGGGTTCATATCGTTTATCGCTTCGACACGGAGAAGGCCGTAATATTTTTCGCCTGCCTTCGCCGGCCTGCCCTGGCCGACAACCATATCGCCGGTGCGCAAGCCAAAGCGCCGTATCTGAGATTGTGAGACATAAACATCCTGTGAACTGGGTAGTAGAGTATCCTGCCTGAGGAAGCCGTAACCATCATTCATTATATCCAGGATGCCGCTACAGAAGATGTTGCCCCGCTGTTCGGCATTTACTTGTAAAAGGCGCATAACGAGTTCCTGTTTCTTAAGTGCCCGGTAGTTGTTTAGCCCGTTTTCCTTTGCCAGCTCAAGCAGTTCTTCTCTGTTTTTGTTTTCTAATAAGGTAATATCCATATAGTCTCTTTCCTCTTCCTCACCCTTATCCTCCACATTAAGGAATAGATGTTTGTTTTAATATATAGGGTATATCTAATATATCAAGATTACTATTTGTTTTCTGAAACGCTCTCCCAGTCGGCAAGGAAACGCTCGATTCCGACATCTGTAAGCGGATGCTTTGTCATTTGCAGGAGTACTTTATAGGGAATAGTGGCAATATGAGCCCCGGCCTTAGCCGCCGCCACACAATGCAGTGGATGTCGAATACTAGCAGCTAACACCTCGGTTGTCAAGTATTCATATTGTTTAAAGACATCAACTATATCTTTAACCAGTGCCATGCCGTCATGGCCGGCATCGTCAAGCCTGCCGACAAATGGGCTGACATAGGTAGCGCCGGCCAGAGCGCCGAGGAGTGCCTGGTTTACTGAAAAGCACAAGGTCATATTTACTCTGATATTTTCCCTGGCCAATTGTGATATTACTTCCAGTCCATCGGCAGTGGATGGAATCTTTACAACCACATTTGATGCCCAGGTTGCAATCTTTCGTGCCTGAGCAAGCATAGCCTCTTTATCATTCACCACTACCTCGGCGGAAACAGGTCCGTTGACAATGGAGCAAATTTCCTTAACCACAGCTTCGTAATCTTTATGCCCTTCCTTTGCTACCAGTGTCGGATTGGTGGTAACACCGCTGACGACGCCGAGCTTTACGCCCTTTTTAATCTGGTCAATATTGGCTGTGTCTAAAAAAATACGCATCTAATACCTCCTGATTAAGGTTTGAGGGGCAGCGACGGCTGAGCCCCCTCACGCAGTACATCTTTTGCGGCACCGATAAAATCACGGAATAGAGGGTGAGAACGGCCGGGGCGCGAACCGAACTCAGGGTGGAACTGGCAGCTAACCATCCAGGGATGACTACTAAGCTCACAGATTTCCACCAGATTTTCATCCGGGGATAATCCACTGTAAACCATACCTGCTTTTGCCAGTGTTTCACGATAATCGTTATTGAACTCATAGCGGTGCCTGTGTCGCTCATGAACCAGGCTCTGTTTATAAGCGGCGGCGGCATGGCTATCGTTAATCAGTTTGCAGGGGTATACCCCAAGACGCATTGTGCCGCCTTTTTCTTTTATTTTCTGCTGTTCCGGAAGGAGAGCGATAACCGGATGGGAAGTTGCTTCATTAAACTCCGCCGAATTCGGCGTATTTATACCAAGAACATGGCGGGTAAACTCTATTACCATAATCTGCATCCCAAGGCATAGTCCAAGATAGGGAATTTTGTTCTCCCGGGCATAGGTAGCTGCTTTTATCATACCCTCAATTCCTCTAACGCCGAAGCCGCCGGGAACGATTATGCCCTGAGCCTGCCGCAGCAGGGTTTCGCCACCTTTCTTTCCCAGTTCCTCAGAGTGAATCCACTGTAGATTAATGTTCCTATTGTGATATAGTCCAGCGTGGCACAGCGCCTCCCGCACCGAATAATAGGCGTCCTCTAATTCCACATACTTGCCCACCAG
>DAOWJL010000066.1 GCA_030640385.1 Dehalococcoidia bacterium
GAAGTCCGAGCCGTCGCTGCCGACGCTGGCAACCAGCCACTGGCCGGGGTAGCCTTCCATTGCCAGCATAGATGCCGCCGTATAGTGCTGGTTGCGGCCCCCCTTGCCGGCTGAAAGGGGGATTTTGGGGGTGGTCTCGCCGCCGATGATTATGGCATCATAGCCGCTATATTTTGAGCTTAATATTCCATCCGCCCTTGAAATGGCGGCAGTGGCGGTGTCACCCTTTTGCCCGGTGGTAACAAGGCAGGGGGTGAATCCCATCTCCCGTGCCTTAACTGACATCGCTTCCAGTGCCAGCCTGTTATCCCCGATTATATAATTATAACAATTATCCAGGCGCTTGGCTGTTTCCGCAACCTTCCCCCGGCAGCCTTCTTTCAGGTGGTGAATAACCCTTTCAGGCGCTCTAGATAATAGATTGTATTTTTTGAGTATGTTGTAGGCGTCCGCGAAAGTGGTATGGTCGGGGGAGGTGGGACCGGAAGCGATGACCGACAGGTCATTACCGATTACATCGGATAATATCAGAGAGATGACTGTTGCCGGTGCGTAGTAAAGCCCCAGTTGCCCCCCTTTTATGCGGGACAGGTGCTTTCTGACGGTGTTAATCTCGGCAATATCGGCACCGGAGCCAAGCAGCAGTTCGGTGATTTTCTGCTTATCTTCCAGCTCTACTCCATTGGCTGGGTATGGCATCAGTGCCGAGCCACCGCCTGAAATCAGGCATATTATCAGGTCGTCTTTGCCGATAGCATAATTACCCTTTAGTGATAGCATCTCTTCGACTCCCCTGACACCTCTTTGGTCTGGCACAGGGTGACCGGCGGTCACTATTTTAATCTTACTTGTTTTATAATAACCGCTTTTGCAGTTGATAATACCAGCCGTTATATGTTCCGGCGGTATTATGCCCTCCAGCGCTTCCGCCATCAGGCCGGATGCCTTGCCGCCGCCGATAACAAAAAGCCTGCCATGAGACAGGTTATAGGTGGCATCATTCACAGTTATAACTTTACTTTCGGGATTGTAGTTCAGGGCATGTTTCATAATGTTAGTCGGCAGCACGCGATTAATGCCGGCTTCAATAATATCCATAGCCTGGCTTCTCAGTTCGGTGGTAGCCAGCTCATCCCGGTTTTTTATAATCATAGTAATACCCCATCAGATTAATATCAGAATATAGCTATTATACAGCGAATTAGTCCGATGGAGCTGTTGACAGCTTGTAAATTGAGTAATAATAATATGGATGCTTGGTTTTAATCAGAGGAAAATAGACGAAATGCTGGCTGGTTAAAGCTTATAATCCCTCGGTAATCTTGTACATGTTATCGTAGGACTTGCCGAAGTCGGGGTTGTTTGCCTCAAGCCTGCTCCTGATGGCTTTCATCCGCCGCACAAACTCCTGCCTGTCCCTTTGCTTTACCAGGTCGGCCCAGTCCCGGCAACTCTTTTGAAACCGTTGTTGGAACTCCGGCAGCTGCGGAAGGTTCATCTGCAGTGAGGCGTAAAGCTCGGGGTCCTCTGAAATGACACTCTCTACCAACGTCAGCAATACTTTATAGGTGATGCCGCCGACAGCCTCCATATCCTTCAGCCGTTTAAAGCTTACCAGGCTATCGGCGGAAGCTATGGCGATAAAATGGGCCAGCCCCAGAATGACAGCCATCATATCATCGTGCTCATTGGGGGTCATCAGCCGGACTTTAGCCTTCCTGGTTTCCAGGTATTTCCTTATTTTTTCCGCCAGTCTGGCCTCCTGTTCATTAGTCGGTGTCAGCACGAAGTTCTGGTTGGCAAGGCTCCTGGCGCCGGGACCAAATACCGGGTGCGTTCCCAGCACCTTGCCCTTTTTTATATGCCGGTGCATAGCCTCTACCGGCAGCACCTTGACTGAAGTAATGTCAAGGATAACCTGGTCGGAATGGGTGTGGGGGCTGAGCTGCTTTACTATCTCTTCAAAATGGTCCACCGGCACCGATATGATAACAGCATCAGCCAGCTTGGCATCTTCTATATTGGTGGTGATGGAAACATTCAGCTGGTTTTTGGCTTCTTCAAGCTTCGCCTGGCTGCGGCCGATTAACACAACGTCTTCGTCCTCTTCTAAAAGAAAGCGGGCAAACCATTGCCCCATTTTCCCGGAGCCGCCGATGATGGCTACTTTCATTTCTTACTCCCTGGTCTTACTCCCCGGATTTCAGCCTGGCTTTGGGGTAAGAGCCAAGCACCTTTATAAAGATAACATAGTCTTCCAGTTGCTTGAGAGCTTCTCTGGATGTCTTGTCTTCGCGGTGGCCCTCAAAATCCATATAGAAATTATAGTCCCAGGGCTTTTGCCTGGTCGGCCTGGACTCCAGCTTGGTCATATTGACGTTTCTAAGTGCCAGTTGCTCGAGAAAGCTGAATA